>JABXGU010000714.1 GCA_016550415.1 archaeon
ATCAAGCAATCTACTTGGCTCGGAGTCATAATAATAGTGTTAGCGAAAACAAGTTCACCAATGATGGGACAGGTATCATTTTATACCTTTCAGAGTGGAATGAAATCTTCCTAAACAACCTCACCGACATTACTAATAGGGCAATCGACTTCAGTGTGAGTCATAATAATACAGTGGCTCACAATACTCTTGGTGGAATTGCATTTGCTGAGAGTAAAGGTATCAGCCTTGATTCATCGGATAATAACACAATTTATGACAACAATTGCGTAGGTTTCGATTATGGCATTTTCCTCCTACACGATAATGACACTCTGGTGATTGAGAATGTTATCATTGGGGGTAGATATGGAATCTACGCAGTGGATTCCAATCATAATATCACGGGTAATATCCTTTCAGCATTTACTGAGACAGGGATAGAAGTCCACTTTAAAAAATACAGTATTATGACGGACAATGTACTAAATTCTGATGGGCAAATTGGTATACAATTATATTTCGACAATGCAACCATAACTGGCAACAACATCACAGGGGTGGACTATGGTATCCGTATGTGGGGCTGTGACTCTAATATCACCAACAACATCATTACAGCATTTAATGTTGGCATTTGGCTCGAAAATGGAAATAATAACAATATATCTGATAATGTGTGTTCTGGAGGTTATAATATTGGGATCCGCATATCGAAAGAGGGACAAATCATATCTCGAAATAACTGCTCACACAACAATTATGCAGGGATTCTCTTTGATTTTGGCGAAGCTGGTCCAGGTAGTATTGTATCTGAAAACAACTGCTCACATAATGGTTATGCGGGTATTGTAATAGATGATGGGAATGGTCAAAATAATATTTCGCTTAACAACTGTTCGTACAATGGTTTTGCTGGAATACATATTTTGACTAGTTCCAAGAATCATGTTTTTGAGAATGTGTTGATTCGGAATGTCCAATGGTGTATCCTCGACGAGGGCACAAGCAACAACATTCATGACAACTTCTGCCTTTTACCGGCTCCAACCATCCTCACGAGCACTCAAACTATTTTTACAGATAGTCTCCTTATTGACTGGACTGATGTCAATGGGGTTTGGTACTATAATGTCTATGTCAACGATATTTTGAACACCACAGCGATAGTATCCGAGGTAACTGTGTATTTTTCATATAGCGACATTCATTCTGTCACTGTCGCTCCAGTCCATAATGTAACTGAAGGTGACCGCTCCGCGGCAATCTTCATTACTGTGATAGTTGACACCACTGCGCCAACGTGGGACTTGCTACCATCTAACCAACTGGTTGAATTAGGTACGCCCTTCACCTATGGTGTGACCGCCAATGATCCTGAGTCGAGCATAGACCACTACTGGATTAATGATACACGCTTCACTATCGATGGCGTTGGCGACATTTCTAATGCTACTGTCCTCGCGGTTGGCAAGTATTGGCTCGAGGTGCGCGCCTATAATCCCTATAACCTATACTGCTCTGCTGCCTTTACTGTCACTGTGGAGGACACCACACCCCCGATATGGGTGACCGCACCAACGAATCAAGTTTTGGAGTATGGTGAAGCGCTGGACATCCAGTTGGCGGCGATGGATCTGTCAGGTATCGACCAATGGGTAGTGAATGATACAGTGCACTTTTCTATCAGCGGCACTGGGCGCCTTATAAGTATCACCACTTTGGATGCGGGACAATATGGCTTGACTGTCACTGTCTACGACCCATATGGCAACCATCGCACTGCGACCTGTACAATAACAGTGCAGACGCCAACAACTACCACTCCCACTACTACATCGCCTCCTGGAATTCCAGGATTCCCCATTGCTGCTATTGTATTTGGAGTTATATCCGCCTTGGCACTTGGATTGGTGTTGCGTCGAAAAAAAGAAATCAGTAAGCCAGATATGAACTTGTTGTCAACAACTTAATTTAAAAAAGTCACTCTCAACAACTAGCTAATTACTGGGCTCGTGGCCAAGCAGGATAAACCAATTTGGGTCGAAGGCGCCAGGTTCCGGACCTGGAGATCCCGCGTTCAAATCGCGGCGGGCCCGCCATTCCATTTTTTGATGAGCGCTGTTTTATGGTAGCGCGACTATAAGGCTTATAGCTAATTTTCCTAGCTAATGCTTATCCGGTAAATGGAGGTTTTTTGGTGCAAATGCAAGCTCGTTGTATAAGTTGTTTATTATCCCGAGCGTTTCAAGAGGTTCAGCTGGCGACATCTGATGCTATGGTTCAAATGTCAGCTTTGACTGAAGTGGTGAAGATTCTCCACCGGTCACTTACCTCAGGAGATTATCTGGAAAAGATTCCTGCCTATGTTGGCACACTTCGTGATCATGCGATTCAGCGCATAACAGGTTGTCAGGATCCATTTGAGGATATGAAGCGGCAATCCAATGAGGCTGCATTGCGTTTGCGTCCACATTTAGAGGCATTTGTAAGCGATGCTGCAAAACCAGAAATACGATTTCGGAGGGCATGTCTTGTTGCATCACTTGGTAATATTATCGAGTATGGAGTTCAAGGACACGAAATACCATGGGATAATCTAGAGGCAATGGTTGCACGCGCGCAAGCAGAATTAGCTATTGACCAAATTAGGGAATTATTTCAGCTAGCCAAGAATGGAGGTAGAATTCTTTATTTGACGGATAACTCTGGTGAAATCGTATTTGACCGGATACTGGTTCAGAGCCTATCAGAATTGGGTGGAGAAGTTACAGTGGCTGTGAAGGGAAAACCTGTTCTAAATGATGCTATGCTAGAGGATGCAAGGGCGGCCAAAATCGAAGAATTTGCAAAGGTCATTACAACAGGTGGAGGCGCTGTTGGTGTTTTACCACAGTGGTGCTCCCGTGAATTTCTCGACCAATTTACAATAGCAGATTTTGTAATAGCAAAGGGTATGGGTCATGCTGAAACACTACCCGAGTTCTCCTTGCCCAGTCCAACTGCGCTTCTTCTTCGTACCAAATGTGAACCAGTCGCTCATTCTTTCAATGTTCCTAAGGGTAGGAATATTGTCAAGATCTTAGTGAACCATAAAGGACGACTTGGCCCACTAAAACATTGAATATAAAGAATCTGAGAGAAACGGCTATCTCTAACATTTACTGATACTACTCATCCTCGGTAGCTATATAGTAATATTCGCCTCTCTGTTTCTGCTCTCGATCTAGCCGACTATCCTGTTTGTTAACTCGAGGTCGCCCTGTGGCATGGTCTCGGCGGAAGGTTACCCCCATATCCTTTAGAAATGTGTTCATCCCTGATCTAAGATCTATTGGAGCCTGACAGATACCCTCTACTCCAGGTACACCAGTGAATACTGAAATTGTATCAGCAAAAGCGGAGATGGAGACCATATCATGTTCTACTACGAAGGCTGCCTTTCCTCTATCATGCACTAGGCTCTGGATGACCTTTGCCGCTGCAAGGCGCTGTTCGATGTCAAGAAATGCCGAAGGCTCATCTAAGAGGTAAAGGTCTGCTTTACGGGCAAGACAAGTTGCAATGGCGACTCTTTGAAGTTCACCACCACTGAGCTCAGTGAGCTGGCGCTCCTCTAAATGGGTAAGGCTTAGGGGACGAAGTACTTCAGATTTGAAAACACTTGTTAGAACAGAAGCGCTACCTGCTGCTTGAAGTGCCTCTATTACTGTGACGCCACTTTCAGGAGTGATGTATTGTGGTTTGTAGCTAACATTGATTTCAGTCTCTGGGACTTCACCCTCGTCTGGATCTAAATCCTTTGCAAGTAAACGCACGAAGGTGGTTTTTCCAATACCATTAGCGCCTAATATACCAATCACTTCGCCTTGGTGTACGACTCCAGGCAAGACTTGAAGTGAAAAATCTTCAAAACGTTTAGCCATCGCGCCATATTCTAAGAGTACCTCAACTGTCGCCCAATATTCTGCAGGGGGAGGGCGCGCTTCAAAATGAATTTCTTCGTCTCGAAATCTAACATTACTGACAGGCAAATAACCATTGAGATAAATATTGATGCCTTCCCGAACTCCATGAGGATTGGACACAATCCCATATACTCCTGGTTTGCCATAGAAAATACAGACATAATCTGAGATATAATCTGCTACAGCCAAATCATGTACAACACTAATCACAGTCTTTCCTTCAATAGCTAGTGACCGTATAGCACGAGCAGTTCGAACCCGTTGATAAACGTCTAGGAAAGATGTGGGTTCATCAATAAGATATACATCTGCATCACGAGCTATCACTGCGGCAATAGCAACCCGTTGAAGCTCGCCACCACTCAAAACGCGGATATCACGGTGTACGACACCTGTAAGTTCTAATTCTTTGACTAGCTGTGGCAGGATTCCTCGTTGATCTGTGGATTCGAGAAGTTGCTGAACTGAGCCCTCATACGTTTCAGGGATGGAAGATACATTTTGAGGTTTGTATGCCACCTTCAGCTTATGCTTTGATGCTTTTTCAAAATAGGGTTGAAGCCCAGAACCTCGATAATGACGGATAATTTCAGACCATTCAGGGGGATCCTCAAAATTTCCCAAGTTTGGCTGCAACTGCAAAGCGAGGATTTGTAGAGCAGTCGATTTGCCTGTTCCATTTGCTCCGACTAAACCAGTAACTGCGCCTGGTGCTGGTATGGGTAACCGGAATAATTTGAAACTATTTTGTCCATAGCGATGAGAAGTATCTGTTTCCAATTCATCAGCGAGATTAACGATACTGATTGCTTTGAATGGACATTTTCTTGTGCAGATTCCACATCCTGTGCAAAGAAGTTCAACAATTCGGGGTTGTCCTCCTTTTTTCTCAAAGACCACTGCATCTTCACCCATTCTGACAGGAGGACAGAATCGTCTACATTCTCTTGTACACTTCTTTGGGTTACAGGCTTGGGTATCGAGTACCGCTACACGCATTATTGTGACACTCCTCCGTTTCGACCTTCAAACCACGCTTTTAGTTTTATGGGGGGACCATAGCCTTAGGTCTAGCTAAGGGGAATTGTGTTGAATCCATTGGGCGCGAAGAACTAGATAATGAAGAGCTGTTGCTGCGCGTTGTGGCGTAGGTAGGTTTGGTATTCCAGCTTTTGCTAGAATGGGAAGCCCTTCAGACACAATATCCCCAGCAAGCCAACATGTTGCTAGGGGTGTTTCAGGGTATTCCTTGTGAACCTTAACTACTGCTTTACTAATGGCGCAAATGTCTGCAAAAGTGGTTGGCACACAGAGAACAAGCACAATATCCACTACTCTACTGGCTAATAGTAATTGAATGGTCTGCTGATAGATTCTAGCATCTCCTTCTGGGCCAACATCAACAGGATTACTCAGAGGAAGGACGGGAGGCAAGAATGATTTGAATTGTTTCACCAATGAAGGCTTGAATATAGGGACTTGGAGTTGGACACGGGAACAGGCATCCACAGCAAGAACACCAGGACCACCACTATTTGTTACAATACCCACACGATTTCCAGATGGTAACGGGAGGTTCATTAACACTTTACTAGCATCGATGAATTCCTCAAGAGTGTGGGCTTGGAGAACATGTGATTGACGAAAAGCACCTGAATAAATCGCTTGTTCTCCCGCAAGGGCGCCTGTGTGAGACTTAATTGCTCTGATGGCTGCAGGAGTGTCACCAGGCTTAAGAATTAGGATTGGTTTTTTGATTCCTATTTTTCGCGCAACGGTTAGGAATCTGCGAGCATTGCGTAGGCCCTCCACATAGCAGCCTATCATTTTAGTGGGTTCATGATTGCCAAGATATTGAAGAAGCTCTTCAGGACCAAGATCTGCAGCATTTCCATAGCTAATGAACATACTGAACCCCAATTGTTCTGCACGAGCTAAAGCTAATACCACAGCACACATAGCACCACTTTGAGAAATAAAGGCAAGATGTCCTTTCTGAATCCGATTTTCAAAACTAGAGAACACTTGTTCCCAAGGAGCTACAAATCCTGCACAATTGGGACCCAGCATACGCATATTATAGTGTCTTACTCGCCTTGTGATTTCAGCTTCTAATTTTTCATCCCCCAGTTCACTGAAACCTGAACTCATAATGATGACTGCGCGTACTCCCTTCCTTCCACATGCTTCAACTGCATCAAGAACCCGCTTCTTGTGGATAACAATAATCCCCAAATCAACATCAGATGGCACATCTTCTACAGAAGCATAGACAGGTTGATCCATCAACTCAGTCAAGTGAGGATTAATGGGATAGACTTTACCAGGAAAACGACCATTAACTAGATTCTTCACTAGTTGAAAACCAATACGCCCTGCCTTATCAGTAGCACCAATAACTGCTATTGAATGAGGCTGAAAAAGCGGACTTAAGGAAGAGATGTCTTCAGTGGGCATAAAAACACCATAGGAAGATATTGCCTAATGGGCTTCTTAGGAGACATTAAGCATACTGAGTAATTGCAGGGGGCTGTATGTTCAAAAGAGTTGCTGGCGAGCCCGATACTATTTGATTGGGTCCTCTGTAGTTAATTTGACTCAAGAAGTGAAACAAGTTCACGATATCGGGAACGGAGAGTAACCTCGGTGACACCGACAGCTGTAGCAACAGATTGCTGAGAACGAGATTTTCCAAGCTGTTTTGCCGCAATGTAAATTGCCGCAGCTACATAGCCCTTTGGGTCCTTCCCTGATAGCCGTAACTTCTCTGATGCAACAGCTAATATTTCAGTGGCCCTCTTTTCGATAGGAGTAGATAAACCAAGTATGTTGGTAAATCGGGGGACAATCTCCGCAAGATTTTGCCTTTTTGGTTTCAGGTCAAGCGTTTTGAAAAGCAGGACATAGCAGCGTTTTATTACCCGTTCCTCCTCATCGGAGGTTTTCAGCACAAAATCAAGAGTTAGAGGGAATCCGCAGGTTTTCGAGGCTGCAAAAACACATGCTGCTACCATTGCTTTAATGCTGTGCCCACGCAATAGATCATTTTTGTAGGCTTTTCGATATAGGATTGCCGCAGTTTCCCGTATGTGCCCGGGAAGATGCATCTTCTCAGCCAATCTGCGGACCTCTGTAAAAGCAATAGTTAGATTTCGGCGGCGCCATGAAGATCGAGAATTCCACTTAATTATACGTTCGATACGTCCAGCTCGTTCAGCTGAAACCTCTGAGCCCTTGATTTGACGGGAAACACGAGTTGAGAGACCAAAATCTGGTAACATCTGAGAGAGGGGAAGACCATTTGTACTTCGTTGGTCTCTTTCTTCAGGAGTGAAGGCGCGTACTCCAGCCCGAGGATCAATCAAGGCTTCAGATAAAACCAGTCCACATCCACTACAGATTAGTTCACCACGTTGGGGGTCATGGACAATTTCATAAGATCCACAGTCTGGGCATCGAGTAACATCTGAGTGTTTTGCCACAGAGGATCCTTTATCATGAATCTCAATGGTCAAGTATTTCATTACCTCAACCAAGGAATGTCAATGGCGGTTTTTTATAGCTCCGCCTAAAAAGCACAAAAAACATCAATTATTCCATATAAAGGCAGAGAAATTTTCTTAGAAATCTGGTTGGACTGGAATAGTGGGTATTCAGACTAGTGGAATGTGTCCAATCTTCCAAATTGACTTGGGAAGCATGTTAGTCGTATCGACAAGGCGGTCTTGCACTGCCTGTAAGTTCTTGATTTTTTCCTTGTATTCTTTATGTGGTGTAACAAGAATAATGCAATCAGCTGAGAGGACTTCATCAAACTTAGCAGGGGTGAAACCATAGTTTCGAATCTCTTCAGGCGTGAAATATGGGTCATGAGCCAGAATGGCAGCTGGCTGATATTCGTTAAGATAGTCTCGGATTCTGAGGCTGGGTGCAAAGCGGGTTTCCTTGACGTTTGCACGGAAAGAAATACCCAAAAGACCTATTTGGGATTCTTTGATTGATTTTTTCTGTGCATTAAGGCATCGAATGGTGAGGTCAACAGTATGGCTTGGCATGTTGTCGTTTAGGTGTCTTGCCTGTCGAAGGAGTATAGCATTAACGCCTAATTCTTTGGCTTTGTTAATCAGGAACCAGGGATAGACAGGTATACAGTGACCACCGACCCCTGCACTGGGTCTGTGAATCATGCAGTGTTCACTGGTTTCTTCATTGGCTGCACCAATAACCTCCCATGCATCAACACCGAGAGGTTCACATAATTGGGCGAGTAGATTGGCATAGGCTATATTTAGGTCACGAAAAGTGCCTTCAGCTACTTTCACTAGCTCAGAGGCAATAAGAGAAGAAGTTCTAACAACCTTGCCAAAAACACTGTATATGCCAGCTGCAGCTTCACAGCTAGCACTATCAAGGCCACCGACAATCTTGGGGAATTTGTAGAGATTACGAAAAACGCGACCCACCATGAGGCGTTCTGGACTATGAGCCAGACCAAAATCTTTCCCACCAACAAGACCGCTTTCAGCCTCCAAGATTGGTTTTACGATATGTTCAGTAGCACCAGGAGGCATTGTGGTGGACGTGATGACAATATCACCTTTTTCTAACCCGCGACCGACCTGTTGAGTTGCACTTTGAATTATGGAATAATCCTCTTGCCCAAAGGCATCAACTAGGAGAGGAACAAGAATGATAATAACGTCTGCTTCGCTTGCAGCCTTTGCACCATCCGTTGTGGCTTTCAATTGTCCAGACTTAACCATTTTAGGAAGAAGGTCTGGAATTTTGGGTTCACTTATTAGGGGACATTCCCCGAGATTAATTTGATCAACAATGTCTTGATTTGTACGAACTCCAACTACTTTGGCACCTTCATTTGCGAAGGCAACCGCTACTGGGAGTCCCATATTACCAATTCCGACTAGGTCAATTGTAACTTGACCTTTCCGGATTAGATGGGTGACTTCTTCTGCTGAACGCCCATAGACCTTGGTCATTGTAAGAAAACCTCTCGCCATTAGCAAAGCAATTGAGCTATTAAGGATTATTATTGTCAATGCATTTGACATTGAAGATTGGCATAACTTCAGATGAGAATTAGCCTGATTTTGTGAGTTTTAATTTTTCAGTGAGAAAGGAAAAAATCATTGGTAGAATGTGATTAAAACGACTCGTCCAATAGTGATTGGCACCTTTGATGAGACGAATATACTTCTCTTGCATCTGTAATTGAGTAAATATGACTTCAGCTTCTGTTGATGGTACAACATCGTCATCGAGCCCATGAAGGACATATGTGGGACAACGGATGTAGCGCAGAGTATCTGTTATGAAGGAAGAATCAGTATCAGAAACATGAAGACTAGCACTTAATGTGACCAGTGCCGCAGGATTAGCATTCAATGCAGCAGCTAGGGCAACGCTGCCTCCAAAACTATAGCCACAGAGAGCAATACGTGATCCATCAACCTTAGACTGCCCTCGAAGAAAATTTACTGCGCTAATAGTATCTTGTACTTCACCAATACCTTTACCAAAACTGCCTTGACTATTTCCTGTTCCTCGAAAATTGAAGCAGAGTGCATTAAAACCATGGGAATTGGATGTATCGAAAATGGCGCGAACCCGACTGTCGTCCATTGTTCCCCCAAGGAGAGGATGTGGATGGCAAATTACAAGTCCAGGTTGCCCAGGATTTGATAAAAGGGAAAGCCGCCCTTCAAGAGTAAGGGAGCCACTTTTGAAAGTGATAGGAAGTACACTTGCTTCAAGATTGGCAGGTTTTGTAGTACTCTTATTCATTGGCATTCTCCTTTCCTGATAATACTGAGAAGGCTACCTAATTCGTTGGGAGTGAATATAGCTACTTAAACCTGCGTCCTTCCCAGGAAAACAAAATCATTCGAAAGCTTCTTGAGCATACAAATTCCTCTTTTCGCATTACTCCAAATTATATACTAGAATTGCTGTTTTGAAGCTTGAAGTGATAGTGTGTCAGGTAATCAAGGAACATCACAAAGGCCAACTAGCGACTTTGTAGTTGAAGCAGAGAACCTGCATCGAATCTATCAAATGGGTGATGTTCAAGTCCCAGCACTAAAAGGAGTAGACCTCCAAATTAGCCATGGAGAATTCGTTGTGGTTCTTGGAGTGTCGGGGAGTGGAAAGTCGACCCTATTGAATTTATTAGGTGGACTGGATAGACCCACAGAAGGCAAAGTCCTCATTGAGGGACAGGACTTGTCACAAATGAGTGACGACCAACTAGCTGATCTACGTCTCCACAAAGTTGGATTCGTCTTTCAATTCTTCAACCTCATGCCTCAATTAACCGCTCAAGCTAATGTGGAGCTTCCTCTATTTTTAGCAGAGATTCCCTCCAAGAATGCACAAGAGAGAAGTGAGGAACTCCTTGAACTAGTTGGATTGACACAAAGAGCTCATCATCGTCCCACAGAGTTAAGTGGAGGAGAACAACAACGGGTCGCCATTGCTAGAGCCCTTGCCAACAATCCAACCATTGTGCTTGCTGATGAACCTACAGGCAACTTGGATACGAAAACTGGTGGGGAAATCATTAAACTTCTACGTGAAGTTAATCAAATTAAAAATCAAACTTTCATCGTAGTTGGTCATGATAATCGTTTGAAGACTGTAGCAGACCGGATTATTGAGATGCAAGATGGAAAGTTCATAAGAAAACAGGGGAAAAGGAGGCAAAGGAGCCAATGAAGGCAAAGCGTATCATGAGCTTGGCTTGGACACAAATGCGACGCCGTAAACTTCGCACCAGCCTAACAGCCCTTGGCATCATTGTCGGTGTGATGACCTTGGTGTCTATTTCAGCTTTGGGCACTGGATTTAGAAATGAGGTTACTACTCGGATGATACAAGGCTTTGAACCTGATATCATAAGTGTTCTACCAGCCAGTGACCTGTTCACTGCTTATGGTTTTGACTATCTGACTATGGATGAAGCAGGGAAAATCTCAGCCTTCGATCATGTTGAAACAGTCATGCCACTACAACGGAAAGGAGTCGTCCTGCATAAACCGGATGACCACATGGAAACGAGAATAATTGGGATGAATTTCTCACTTATGTGGCAAATATACAATGACAGACTCAGTTTTGCAGAAGGTAGTCTGCCTGACCCTGTAACAAATGATTCAGTTATTCTTGGTTATATGGGAACTCCTTGGGTCCATGTGAATGACACAATTAAAGCCGAAATCATAGTTCGGGTAGATGGCGATATTGAATTCCGGAACCACACATTCACCGTACGTGGTATTCTAAATGAGGTGGGCTATTCGGGAACCACACCCTTTGATCGGAGTGTCATAATGCCTTTGAACACTTGCCAAATTATCCATGAAACAGAACATATAGATACAATCATAGTCAAAGTTGATGACCCTGCTTATTCTGATTACGTAGCAGATGAAATTCGGGACTATTATGAACATAATGTCTTGGTGCTTGTAGCAAGCCAAGTAATCGAAACTATCGGCGGCATATTCACGCTTATAGAGTTATTCTTAATGGGCATAGCATCCATCGCACTATTGGTAGCGGGCGTCTCAATCCTGAATATAATGCTTGTTTCGGTAATTGAGCGAACCCGAGAAATTGGTATAATGAAAGCATTGGGTGCCAGAAGCCGCACTATTCTTAGTCAATTCTTAGCAGAAGCCGCACTATTAGGTCTTCTTGGTAGTCTTATTGGCGTCGGTTTAGGTTGGCTACTTGCCCAAGGCATTGGACAAGTCTTACCAAACATATTATCAGGTAACTCCTTGTTATCGTATATTCCCTCTGAATTCACTTTACAGCCACAAGTATCCTTAGAATCGATTCTACTCGCCATTATATTTGCTATTACAGTAAGTGTTATCTTTGCGCTCTATCCTGCCCGAAAGGCAGCTAAGCTTGATCCCGTACAAGCACTCCGCTACGAATAGAAGAAAAACGATAACCCTATCCATTTTGCTTGTTTCCACTTGTAACTTCATTGAGGAGCTAGGTATGATAGAAAAACAAAGAAAGAAGAAATGGCTTCATCAGAAATTGGGAATTAAGGTCATAGATAGTCACGCCCATTACCTGTCTTATGCTATTATTCAAGATTGGGCTGTTCAAGATGAACGAATGGAACATCGTATTCAAACACGTACAGACATGACAACAGTAGATTTACCTAAACCG
This sequence comes from archaeon, assembly GCA_016550415.1. The sequence goes on from JABXGU010000714.1 coordinate 12,156, forward strand.
GATGAGGACCTTGCACAACGCTGGGTAACTGAACTCGACAAATATGGAATTGACCGAATCGGGATGATGGTGGGTTCAAAGGCATGGGAAGAGTTCTCAGAAGCGATGAAACGATTTCCAAATCGATTTTATGGTTATGCCAATATTAACCCCAATGAACCTGATGCAGAAGAACAAGCGCGACATGCTATTCAGGACCTTGGATTTCATGGTTTCAAATTATATCCAGTGGCAAACCAGTTCCATGCTTATGACAAGGCGGCTTACAAGATATACCAGATTGCAGATGAGCTAAGTGTTCCAGTTCTTAGTCATTTTGGCATTTCTATTGGACCGGGTGTAGATCTTCGCTATGGTAATCCATTAGACTTACAGCCTGCGGCACGGGATTTCCCTGATGTCAAGTTTGGAATTGCTCATATGGGAGCTGGTATGTTCCGTGAAACTCTACTTCTATTTTATCAATCTGATAACTGTTACATGGACACGTCTGGATCTAATATATGGATGCGTTACATCCCTTACCCTACAACTCTTGAGGGAGTACTGAAACGGGCGCTGGAAGCAGCTGGACCAGAGCGAATCATATTTGGAACGGATAGTTCCATGTTTCCACGAGGTTTCCGGATTAATATTCTTGAA
>JABXGU010000715.1 GCA_016550415.1 archaeon
GAACAGTAATCCTCCCAAAATCACAGAGCAAATTGAAACAAGTTTTTGGGAAAAAGAGGGAATCCCAGATATAACGCAGACATGTATTAGGGACCGTTACTTATACCAGAAAGTTCTCGAAGTTGAAGCTCTCGCTAACGAATGGTTGTCAAGCCCTGCATTCCGCGCAGCCCATGCTAGTTAATCTTTCTAGCTCCATAAACAACTGCACATGTGCCCTCAGTGGAAACCATACATGGACCAATTGGCTGCTCTGGTGTACACTTATTACCAAAGAGGGGGCACTCTTCAGGGCCCATAACGCCTCGCAAAACCTCGCCACATTTACATCCCGGTGGCATCTCGAACTTCTGCGGTTGCAGCTTTAAATCAAAACGTTTACACGCATCAAAAGATGAGAACTTGGACTTCAACGCAAGACCAGAGCCAGGAATGAGACCAATGCCGCGCCATCTAGCATCAACAGGCTCAAGCACCCTGGCAATCATCTCCTGAGCCAAAACATTCCCCTCCTCCTTAACAACCCGAGTATACTCATTCTCCACCTCAGCCCTTCCCTCAACTAGTTGAGTCAACAACATCACCAGCCCCAACAACACATCAAGCGGCTCAAAACCCGCCACAACCTGGGGAACCTTCCACTTCTCCGAAATCGGCACATACGGACGCAAACCAATGACAACACTCACATGACCCGGCAAAATAAAACCATCCAAGCCCACCTCGCCCGATTCCAAAAGAAACTCCTGAGCAGGCGGAATCAAACGATGACTAACAATGACACTAAAATTAGAAGGCGGATCACCCAACAACTCAACAGCGGTAGGGGGCGTAGTCGTCTCAAAACCAATGGCGAAATGCACAACCTCCAAATCAGGATGCCGACGAGCTGCCTCCACCGCATCCATCATACTATAAACAACCTGAACATTAGCCCCCTGACTCCTCGCCACATTCAATGAACCTAAATCCCCCGCAGGTACCCGCATCATATCACCAAAGGTTGTCAACAAGGTCCTAGGACGCTTGGCAACCTCAATAGCGAGAGCAACATCCTCAGGAGGCGTAACACAAACCGGACAACCCGGACCCGCCACAACCTCAACATTAGAAGGCAAAAAGTCACGAAGACCCGCATGAGTTATGGTGTATTCATGCGTTCCACACACGTGCATGAAGCGGTATGTTTGGTTTTTTTGGTCTGCTAGTTTCTTGATTTGGATTGTTGCTTGTTTGGCTAGTTTTGGGTCTTTGTATTTTTTTTGTATACCGAGTGGGTCCATATTTGCGAAGGTGCCTGCCATTTTGCTTTCCACTGTGCTATTTGTTGTAGTTTTTGTAATGCTTGTTGGGGTCTTTTTGGCTCTTTCGCTTTTTCTGCTGATACTTAGGATTGCATTGTTGTTTCATGTTTTTAGCAGTTAATTATGTAGGCGATTGACATGATGCTGATGAGAGGGTTTATTGTATAAATTGTCTACGAGATTCTAAGGTAGCTCCATTGTTTAGGTGTGTGGTTGTGTGTTTGGTGGATGAATTAGAAAGCCTCTGCGCTTTTTCACAAAATAGCTTACTAGAACAACCACCGCGACAATGATGGCTCCTGCGGCTATGATTGGTAATAACACTTCTATTGGTATTCCTTGTGGTCCAGTGTTTTGATCATTATCAGGAGATGTATCCACTTGCCAGCGTGCAATCTTTTGCATGAAGTTCCATTCAGAGTCGGGGTCGTTAAACTCGTCAAAGAGGGTAGTTCCATCCCTACTATCGCCTTCTTCAAATTCTGGGTGTGGGCTGGAAAGGAAGACATTACCGCTGCCATATTCGTAAACAATCATGCTAGGGTGACCATTACTTTCGTAGGTTGCGATGGTTACAAGTCCTGTGACGCCTTGCGCTGTAAAGTATTGAGGTCCCCAAAAGGTTGTTTGATAGGTTGAAGGTTCTGTTGCGAGACCTGGTCCTGTGGATAGTTGGTTCACTGTAATAGTTCCTAATGAGGAACCAGAACCACAGATAGTCATGGTTAGTGTGCCATCATAAAGATGGAGACTGGGATTGACAGCTGTGAGGGCTCCTCCGCAAATCCCGAAATAAGACCCGCCTGCTTCTACAAATTGTCGAATGGCTTCCCGCCCTTCTTCTTCTAGAAGCGCAATGGTTGACGTTTCTGACACACCAGGGACGGCAAAGATATCCACGCTATCTAATGCGCCTCCGCGGATTTGTGAACTAGTGACCAGAGTCACTTCTGCATTCATCCATTCGAACATTGCCTGGACTGCAGTCGTACTATCTGAAGTTATTCCGCCCCATACTGCAATACTCACACCTGCTAAGTCTAGGGTCTGTGCTTCTACCTGTCTTGCGGTATTAGCTGTGAACATTGAAAACGTGAATAATGCGGCTAGGAGGAATACCACCGTTATTGAATTATTACTAGGTTTTGAGGATAAATGAATCATCGTGTCTTCCTTCCAGCTCAATGTCTAGATGCGATTTTGTCCATCATTTTTGCCTAAAACTTGTGCGTTACCGGCAATTTTAGAAAACCGAGAGATTTTCAACTGCTATGATTTTTTTTTCAGAACTGGACAGTTTAGGATAATGGAAATACCAGTTCCATTCTGGCAGAGGATCTTCCTTGGTGCTTGATGGAATGATAGGAGGGGACGGAGGCTATTTTGTATTCTTTTCAAGTGTCTTCCTACGTTGTTCAATTTTGGCATACAAATCTCCAAAAGTTACTGGAGGAACCTGTTCTTCCTCCTTCTTGACAAGTTTCAGTGCATCAGAAGGGCAATTCGCCACGCATACACCGCATCCAATGCATCGGTCTAAGTTAATGGTAGCAGTTTCATCTGTTAGCGTGACTGCCTCCATTTGACAAACTTGAACACAAGTGCCACAACCAGCGCACAAGTCCGAATTGACTTCTGCCTGGTAATTCGTAGTGATAAAGTCTATGGGACGAGAAGCACTTTTTGCCCCGGAAAGTGATCCACAACAGCATCCACAACAACTACAAAGAAATTCGATTTCTTGACTATTACTGGGCTGTAAAACCAATCCTTCTTCTTCATTCTGTCGAATAACCTCAAGCAGTTCTTCCCTAGTAACTTCCTTACCCCAACCAAATTCAATATATGCTTCAGTAAATTTTCCGATACCGATGCAGAGATTGCGGCGATTGGTTGCCTTACAGGGCTCACCCTCGATATCTTTGGCTTGACGACAAATGCAATTAATTAAAACAAACGGGCCTTTCGATTTTTTAATAAGTTTGCGGATATCATCATAGTGCGCTACACTTTCTTCTCGCCTTATACTTTGTTCAATGGGTATGATTCGAAGTTGCCCAATCCCAGTACTCTGGATTTCCCGAATGGGTGGCGAGTTATAAAATTCGGTGATGTCTGCGAGAAGGTCTTCACTCAATTTGTTTACTTGGAATTCAAATATCCCAACAACCCACAGAGCATTCCCGTAATACTTGATCTTTCCCTCTCTTTCGTAGAGGATTAACCCCTTCTTGGCCATTTTTTCAAGCATTATTTCCAATTCTTTTTTGGACATTCCAGTATCTCTCAATCGTGGATAAATAACGTCTATTGTTTCTGAAGGATGCGGGGACCACTTCAACTTTGTAGCTATCCTAGCCTCCAGTGGTGTAAAAAGCCGTTTTAGCAGACGGATCTCTGCTCCACCTTCTCTTTCAGGAAATCTGACTGGAAATTTGTCCATGTGCTTCTGCAATGTATGATACACATCTTCTTCAATCATACTGAACCCAATTCCTAACAGATTATTTGGAATGAACCCAATTTGTCCTAATATTCAGATGGAATTACTTTATTTTAATTTCTAATCCTGTTTCTGTTTTAACATCTTCAAACTATATGCCTATCCTAAAGGACTAAATGCAGGGTCCACTGGCAGGATAATCGAGGCTATGATTTTGAATAAGGATGATGCCCCAGTTCCTGAATTTAAGGCTGTCATAAAATGGACTGGCGGTCATGATGGTGAGATTGCCATGGAAGGTAAGCCCTCACTTCCCATTTCTTCTCCGCCCTTTTGGGGTGGTCACGGAGGCCGCTATTCGCCACAAGAATTGTTCGTCTCTGCTATTACTGGCTGCTATGTTACTACCTTTGGTGAATTCATTAAACGGATGAATCAGCCTATTGAGGCTCTCAAAATCGAGGGTCGAGGTATTTTGGAGCGTCACCCAGAGGGAGGCTTCCTATTTACACACATCTACATTACAATGCATATTTCAGTTAAAGATGAAGCAGCTTCCTCAAAAGCGCAAAAAGCTGTAGATCTTACGAAGAAATACTGCATGGTTTCCCGTTCAGTCTCATGTAATGTCCATGTCACATCAAAGATTACCCACAAGTAAAATGCTCAAGGCTTCTGCTTTTTTCTTCTCAACTTTATTAGGGGGTTTCTTCATTATCTTGAAATGTAATTTGCTGTCAGAACCTACTTCTATTCATGTTCTCCGCTTTCTCATTTGAACGACAGTATAAAGAGTAATTGTGATTGCTGCTCCACATATGATTCCAATGCTTATCCTTCCAAGGGTGTATTGAAGTGCTATTGTACGATTGAGCGATAACACTATTTCATTGCTCCACTGGCTGATTCCGCCCAAATCATCGATTGCTCTAACTCGAAACCAGTACCAACCATCGTCCAAATCTGACAACTTCTTGATCGTGTTTGTAACCGTAAATTCTGTAGTTGTGTAGTAATAGTATACTCGGCTTGTCATCTCCAATTGATAATCTGTAACGTACCCATCAGAATCTTGGCTGGGAAGCCAAGCTAGAAGTATATCACCAGCGAGTGCTTCTATCGCTTGTATCGAGAGAATTGGCGATGTGGGTGCTTTCTCCCTTTGCCATCTAGCAATCCAAGTTGCTGTTCCTTGGCTTCCAACTGTCAGAATATCCCCATTTTGGCACTGAATCATATCCCGGATGAAAGTGGAATCACAATCTGGCTCAACATCGTAGATTATACCGCCATCCCCGTCAAGAAATAGAAAACCAACTTGGTAATTTCCCGCTTCATTCAAACCTATTATGTAAGTTTCAGCATCCAGCTTCTCAATAGATGCCGCCCATCCGAAGAATGGTATACTATATGTTTCCTTCCAAATTTGAGTTGTATCTCCTTTTGTTCTAACAGCTAAAATTTGTCCATCAGTAGCTAGGAAGGAGGAAAAATAGTACCCCACAAAAAGGAGGTCACCATCCTCGCATTCTTGCACGTCGTAGAAGGCACTGTTTCTATCTTCATTTATCCAAGTCCACACTAAATCCCCGTTGAGGTCGAGTTGCATTGCTAGTCCATATCCATAGGAGCTATCCAGTATCTCACCCAAAAGCAGCACCCCACCTTCGGTACTAGGTATAGCCGATATGATATCTGAACCCATACTTGGAAAGGGTTTGTAGGTCTGATTCCAGATTATGCCACCTCCCTCTGTCATTTTGAGTGCCCAGGATTGGAAAGAATAATTGGGATCATAGCAATCGCCAGCTAGTATTAACTCTCCATTAGGTAACAGACAGGCATCACTTACAGTTCTTGAGTCTGACCAACTCATTGTGCTGTTCCAGACCATCAAACCCAACGAATCAAATCGGAAGACAAACGTGGAGGAATTTACTCCCAGCCCTTGGCTACCTGCAACAAAGCATCCTCCGTCATCACTTTTGAGAATCGAGTCTACCCTCCTGAAATTGGACGCTGGGATACACTGGTTCCATAACAAAACACCATAAGAATCAAGACACCAAATCCAGAGACTATAATTCCAATAATCATTGATGACACGGGAATTGCCTAAGACGATAATACTGCCGTCCTCCCTCTCAATAGCTCCAACTCCCCAACAATAATCATCACTGAAGAACGTTCTACTCCATGAAGGCACTACTGTTGAATGCTCACTCTGAACCAATTCTCCAATTGAATTTGATGATACTACTAGTTGACCTGGCGGATTCCAAAGCATCACGAACAAGGCAAAGGCTATGAAAAAAGTCGCCAGGCGTCGCAATCAATCTACCTCTAATAAAAACAGTTAGTTCTGGTTGGTCTCTAAAGTATTATGAAATGGGTAAACACTCACTGTGGGCGTTCTTCATGGATGCTTGAGATTTTTAATAACTATAGTAACAAATTTTTCTGATTATCACCAACAAGCATTCGTATTGAGTTTAATCTGTGCTTAAATGGCAAAATTTGTTATGCTATCAGTTTTAAGTATGCAGACATCTTCTTTGTGTATCTGAAATCAACGTTCAACATTGAGTGGTTCGCCATGGCAGATGAAAAGGTTGGCTTCGAAGTTCTTCAGGCTAAAGTTATTGACAGTGGAAAATGTTGCAGTTGTGGTGCATGTGTAGCTGTTTGTCCTCTCATGTCAGTTGAGATGCATGACTTAAAGCCCACACTTGTTGGAAAATGTACTCAATGTGGCTTTTGTCCAAAATCTTGTCCTCGCATGATTGATGACTATGACCCTATCTATTCTCAAGTGTTTGGCGAAGATGCCGAGCGTGATCCAGCACTGGGGGTCTATCGTCGGGCATACGCCCTACGCAACTCAGATGAATCGATTCGAAAAAAGGCGCAGGATGGAGGAGTCGTCACGGCTATCCTCATTCATTTGTTTGAAACAGAACAGATCCAGGGTGCAGTAGTTTCAGGTGTTGACCCTAAGGATCCTTGGCGTCCAGTGCCAATGGTGGCGACAAATGAGGAGGAAGTAATTGCTGCTTCAAAGTCTCGTTATACGCGGTCACCGAATCTTGTTGCCTTACAGAATGCCATGAAAGAACTCAAACTAGAGCGTATTGCTGTGGTGGGAACTCCATGCCATATTCAAGCCATTCAAAGAATGCGATTGGCTCCGATAAAGAAGGTTGATCGTGCAGTCATTATGTCCATTGGTCTATTTTGCAGTGAGACCTTTAGTTTTGATCAGCTCATGAAACAAAGGATTGAACGTGAACTTAAAGTTCCACTTACAATGGTTCGTAAATTGGATATTAAGGGGAAATTATTGGTATTTCCCAAAGAGCAGACGGAATCAATTACAATACCACTTAAGGAAGCTCGACAGTGGGTGGAATCAGGGTGTCATTATTGTACTGATTTTGCCTCAAATTTTGCAGATATCTCGGTGGGAGGTGCTGGTTCACCCCTCAAATGGTCCACGGTATTAGTTCGTACTGAGCGTGGGCAAGCACTCATTGAGGAAATGCTTGCAGCTGGCAAATTCCTTCAAGAAGAAATCACACCTGAAGGACTTGATTTGCTTCGGCGTATTGCAGCCCCCAAGACTAAACGTGTGCCTCACAAGTCCCCTTCCAAGTGATAATGGAATTTAACAAGCAAGTTGAAGCTATTTCCGCTGCATTTCGATAATCTTTGAGATTTTTATCAAGAAAGTAAACACTTTTCTCGTTGGACGTCATGAATTTGGCTTATCTTTGTCAGGTATCTCAATAATTGACCTGACATTGCAACCATTGTATAATAATTGAAGGTGAATTATGATTGAGTGAAGCTTCCTTTCTTCTAGGTGTTTTGAAGCTAGGGAATATCGGAACCTCTCCACTTTTGGAGTTACTATTCGATGAGCGTGCTGAACGAGAGAATTTCAGTGTTGTCCTAGTGGGCTCTGGTGCAAAGATGAATGAAGCAGAATCAGAACGGATTGCTAAATTGATAATTACTCAAAAACCACAATTGGTCTTGATTCCCAGTCCCAATGCGGCTCTGAAGGGTCCAACAAAGGCTCGAGAAATCGTAAAAGCAGCAGGAATTCCAGTAATAGTCATTTCAGATATCATGCCAAAGGAAATGCGTGAAAAGCTAGCAGAAACAGGTTTTGGCTACATCCTAATCAGTGCAGACTCAATGATTGGGGCTCGTCGGGAATTCCTTGACCCAACTGAAATGGCATTATTCAATGCAGATGTCATACGGGTGCTAGCGGCAACAGGGGCATTAAGACAATTACAACTGGCAATAGAAAATGTAATCACCACTATAAGGGCAGGTAAAGAACCTGAACTACCAACTCTTCTCATCAATGCAAACAGCGCTGTTGCTGCAGGCAATTTTGCTAATCCTTATGCGAGGGTGAAAGCCTTAGCAGCTTTTGAAATTGCCAGCAATGTTGCAGCACTCAATGTGAAGGGATGCTTTAAGGAAAAGGAACATGAAAAGTACATTCCCACCGTCGCTAGCGCACATGAAATGATGCGTACTGCAGCTCTACTTGCTGACGAAGCCCGTGAAATCGAAAAACGAGGCGATACACTATTCCGTTCGCCACACTTTGATGACGGTAAAATAGGACACAAGACTAAGCTATCTGATAAACCTTCAAGGGGTAAAGGGTAGCAGACCCTTCCGTTATTAATAAGAGATAGAAAGAGTGTACATATTAACAAGTTCACTTAATTTCTAAGGATCTGGTAATTTGGGAAAACAGTACCTTGAGGGATAGATATGGCACCAAACACAGAATATATCACTTCAAAGAGCTCCACAGTAGACAAGTTGCTTGGTGGTGGCCTAACTCCAGGTACAACATGTCTTCTGGAGGAACTCAGTGGAGAAGATCGGGGCATTAGTGGATACTTAGGCATTTCCTATATTGTTAAGGGATTAGAAGACGGTAAACATGCTATACTGTTCCTTACAGAACATACAGTTAGTGAGTATAAGGGCCTGATGCGTTTTCTGAAAGTCGATTTAAATGGCAAACTTGGGAAACTTCTTTTTTTGGAAAGTCTGACCTCCATGCGTATCGGTGAACCTCCTCATGAAGAACCAGATGAAAGTGTTATTCGTATTTCCAACATTCGCTATTCTGCAAAATTATTCGAGGAATTCATTCAGGGTGTTGAGCGATTAGAGCGTCCACGCATCTTCATAGACTCTCTCAGTGTTCTATTAAATGCTATGGCGTCTGATGATGTCGCTTGGAAGTTCTGGCTTAATATGCTTCCAATTGTACGTGAGCGCCAGATAACCGTCATTAGCAGTTTCTACCCTGAGATGCATTCAACTCGTTTTGTCCAAAGTATCGAGCGAATAAGCGACACCATCATCCGCATGAGTAGTTCTAACCCTGAACCAAATCAAAGCCCAATTCGGTTCATTCGCCTTGTAAAACATCGCAGAAGTCACTTCGATGAAAGAATGCTGGAATATACACGTTCTGGTCTTGACCTTCAAGTCAAGTCTTGAATCCCCTAATCTATACTACTCAAAGTCATTTTGCAAGACAGACCAAAGATTGGAGATTCAAAAATTCTGAGGAGTATGTTATTTCTCAGGTTTATCAAGACGTGGTGATTGCCAGTCTTTTCGTAGTGGGTAGACGCCCTTCGGAAAGTCCTCTGGCAATATAAGGCGTTTGAGGTTGGGGTGACCAGCAAAATTTACTCCGAGGAGGTCGTGGACCTCGCGCTCATAAAGAACAGCACCTGGTATTAGTGGTGTGATGGAATTTACCTCTGCCTTTGAGGTTGGGACTTCCACTCTGAGGTTGACGGTGACTTCCTTTACTTCGAAATGATAAACAACAGCAAGTTTTCCTTGCAGGTCCATCCCAGTGATGGTAGACAGATGGTATAGGCCCCATTCTTGTTTCATCCATTCAACAGCTTTCAACACAGCTGATGCTTGCACTGTTAGTACTATGCTTCGTTCTCGCAGAAATTCTGAACTAACAAAATCAGAGCCCATGGCCTTCTGAAAACTAGCCATCATTTCTGCTTCCTTCTTTGTAGGAGTTTTTGCAGGTGGTTTTGCTTCCGTCATATTCTTGCTTTCGCCTCCAAAACATGTGCTGTGTGATTAGCCGCTTTGCAATTTTCCGAGAAGCGCAGCAACACCGTAGATGATAGCTTCTGGTTTTGGTGGACATCCGGGAATATACGCGTCCACTGGAATCACGCCATTGAGTCCACCGGTTACATTATAGCATTCACGGAAAACGCCGCCTGACATAGTGCAGGCACCAATACCAACAACAAACTTGGGTTCTGGGGTCTGATTGTATATGCGTAAGAATCGTTTTGCTGTCTGTTTGGTGATTGGACCACTACATAGAAGCACATCTGCATGGCGTGGGCTGCCTTTCAATAAGACTCCAAATCGCTCAAGATCGTAGCGAGGAGTTAACGCGTCAAGGATTTCAATATCGCATCCATTGCAGCCCCCTGAGTTAAGATGTAGAACCCACGGGGATTTTATGCGGGCCCATTTGACAAGCTTATCCATAACACCCATTCGAAAATGCCTCCTGGCTGGGCGCTTCTACCCCATTCATCTTGCTTACCTTAAAACTCTTTGTGCTTATCAAGAAAATGGGTTTGTAAGAAGATCATTAAGAGATAATATGCAGAATTATCGTTGAAGCGCAACAACGGCAATGAATATGATAAGGACGTAGATGACTACAATCCAGCCAAGGACTCCCATTGAGGTTGCAATGATGAAGGCAACTATGTCGGCTATGGTGAAATACACAGCATAACGCAAAAGGTGAGAGTGAAACTGTGTCTTAATTGCTGGAACACTTTCTCCACAGGCATATGTAGTTTTCTTCTCTTTTGATGGAGCGGATGGCGCAAGTTTCTTGCCAATCCAGTAGATTAGTAAAACAACAAGAAGGACGATTGCGAAAGCGAGAAGGAAATTAAACACGCTTGTGATTGTTTCACCCAAGGGCATCGACATTGCAGTTTTCACCACGAGGAGTGACTTAATAGAATCCAGAGGGTTGGCTTTATTATAAAAGGCTTGCTAACGCTAAAAACCTTGTATCTTGAAAAGGTAATTGGCAAAATTTAGCACCATTTGGAGTCTGCTACATGTCTGAGGTAATTGTTTTGGATTTTTTTGATTAAACATGGCAGCAAATGAACTTGATTTTATGAGAAGAGACCTTGTGTGCTGCAGAATGGGCTATTGTCGAATTAGGAGCCTGTCTCAATGCAATCTAGCTTGGATTTCTTGCTTCAAGCACTAGGGTGGTCGGAATTACTCTTTAGAAATTCTGATATGGATCTTCTCTTTGCCCGTAAGCTCAGGAGCACGCAATGATGTCACTATAGACAGGATGACGTTCTTGACGAGTTTTTCGACAAAATCGTTGAGGGGGATTTCTTTATCAAATACAATTAGGGTTGTTGTTTTTTCCATTATAGATTCCTCGTATTTGGTGATGGTAAATTTTTGTTTATTCTATTTCTGAAATAGGATGAGCGGTACCAAGCCAGTAATCAAGGCGGATTAGGAGTTCAGGAAATTTATCGGGGATATGAAGTGTTCCTTGAATGCCAGATTTTAAAGAACAGGTTGCAAGTAATTGCCCCCTTAATCCCTCAGCTAATTCTTTGATTTCCTCTTGTTCCTTGATGCAGATAATTTTGGCTATTTGTTCGTTGTGTTGGGTCCATGATCGGAATCCTTCTAGGACCACAATATCTGCTTGAATGCTAGAAGTGCCTAAGTGTATTAATTCCTTGAGACTACTAGCAGGGTGAGAGCAAAGAAGACTGGTTGATGCATCACTGTGTAGAATTACGGCAGCAGCTCCTGATTGGGTAAGGCGATGAGAATCCGTTTTAGGATGATCTAAGGTAAAGCTGGGCTCCCCTACATGCTTAATGGCGAGGACACGTAGGTTTTGTGATGTGAAGTGTTCTATCACATAAGTTGCTACCAAAGTTTTTCCTGAGTCCTTAAAGCCAAAGATGGATAGTGTGGGTGGTAGTAGAACTTTCTGCAATCCTCCATTCATACTAGCTTCTTGCTTAATTGAATGGATTAGACCTGAATATTTAACTTTTTTAATCTGTTATAGCGTTTATGGGGCTTTTTTGGCAAAAATCCCAAATTGTAGTCAAACTTTTAAGAAGAAGAGATAAAGATGCGGGTCTAAAGGTGCTCCAGTCACTGTGGCTGAGGTTCCAATAATGTCGTACTTCCTCATGGTTGGACTAATAATAATTGTAGCAATATTCGCTATTCTTTCAGTTGAAGCTAAGGATTTACTTCATGCTGCCCTGTATCTTGCAGGGGCTGGCGTTTGCCTAGCTATACTCTATCTCCTTCTTTTTGCGCCGTGGGTTGCGTTCTTCCAACTAGCCATATACGCGGGAGCTGTAACCATTCTGTTAGTGGCTGCAATCTCTTTGACAACACGTCGAGGAACTGGCGAACCAGAGGAGGAAGAAGTAACATGAAAATAAGAATAATAGGTGCTGTACTAACAGCTCTTCTCCTAGTTGTGATCGGGTACCTGGTCTATACTGCCTTTTCTGATTCTTTGATTATCGTCACCGAACCCGCTCGCTTAATCGACCTTGCTGCTGCAGGGATTAGTGGACTGATTAGCGGACTTAGTAATATGCTCTGGGGACAACGTGGCATTGACATGGTTGTTCAAGCCGCTTTCATCTTTGTGGCCGCTCTTGCTGCCTCTGTTTTCTTCTATGAAGTAAGGAAGGAGTGAAAAAATAATGATACCGTTTGATATCCCAATCACATACCTTCTGATTCTGGCTGTGTTCCTTTACGCCATTGGTCTTTACGCCATGGCCACTAAACGGAACATGATTAAGTTCATCATCGCCCTCGAACTCATGCTTGATGGTGCACACCTCAACTTCATTAGCTTCGCCACTGCATGGTCATCATGGTCTGTTGATCCTTTGGCGCAGGCAATTGTCATCATCAGCATCTGTATTGGGGGCGGCGTTATTGCGGTTGGTTTAGCATTCATTATCCGTGCCTACAACAAATTTGGAACGCTAGACATCCGCAAACTCAACAAACTTCGCCATTAAATCTATGGAGTGAAAGATGAAGATGCTACCATTTGCTGCTTGGCTCTGTTGGGGTTTTCCAATAATCGGGGCTATCCTGACCCCATTGTTAGCTAAAATACATCCAAAAATTCGTGACTATGCCGCTGTCCTGATGGGACTACTCGGTGCCATCTTTGCATTCTCCATGATCACCGATATTATGAGTGGCTCCGCCTTCACAGGCACTGCTTGGGATGAAGTAAAATTTGCATGGCTTGCTATCCCTGGGCTGCCCACACTTGAATTCGGCATGCTCATTGATCCCCTCTCAGTGTTCATGGCATGTGTTGCGACAGGCATTGGTCTTCTAATTCTTGTCTACAGTCTTGGCTACATGAAAGGTGATTCTTCACTCACACGTTACTGGTTCTTGATGCAGTTCTTTATCGGTGGTATGACCCTCCTTGTCATGGCGAATAACCTTTTACAAACCTTCATCGGGTGGGAAATCGTAGGCTTATGTTCCTATGCTCTCATCGGCTTCTGGTACAACAAGCCAGAAAAGATTCGTGACGATCAGCTTGGGGAACTCTCAGAAGGAGAATATAATTCCCACTGTGGAATGAAAGCCTTCCTTGTTACACGTATCGGTGATGTGGGTCTTCTCATCTCAATCGTCTTCATCTTCTTCTTCACAACCTCTGCAGGGAATCCCACCTTCAATTATCAAACTCTGCTATCTGACTTTACATGGCTCACAAATATGGCCGCTATCCTCAATGGTGGTCTATTACTTGCAATCCTGTTCCTGTTCTTTCTAGGACCAATTGGCAAAAGTGCCCAATTCCCATTACACGTATGGTTGCCAGAGGCAATGGCTGGTCCGACCACCGTGTCAGCTCTTATCCATGCTGCTGCCATGGTAAAGGCCGGTGTCTACTTAGTTGCTCGGATGATGCCAATCCTAGTTCAAGCATATCTCACAGTTGCATCGCCACTACTGGAATTGGTGCTTGAGAACTTCTTTCTAATTGTAGCATGCATTGGTGGCTTCACTGCCTTCCTTGCTGCGACAATGGCAATCGTTTCACGAGAACTAAAGAAAGTACTTGCCTACAGTACCGTTAGCCAGCTTGGCTACATGTTCCTTGCCCTTGGGCTATTTGCTGTTACTGCCCATGGCGTGGAGGGCTATTTTGCTGCCAATTTCCAGTTAGTCGCCCACGCAGTCTTCAAAGCTCTTCTATTTCTCTCAGCTGGTGCAGTCATCCATTCTGTGGAGAGCAAGGACATGTTCGAAATGGGTGGGCTACGAAGTAAGATGCCCATTACCTTCATCTGTATGTTATTTGGTGCACTCAGCCTCAGCGGCGTACCACCCTTCACAGGCTTCTGGAGCAAAGAGTTCGTCTTCGCTTCTGCTTGGGAGTTGGTCGCGGATGGTGTGGTTATTGCATACATCCTCTTCGCAGTTGCCGCCATTACAGGCGCAATGACATTCTTCTACAGCCTTCGGATGATTGGCTTAACCTTCATGGGTGAACCCAGCAATCATATTCGCAGCTTAGAAAAAGAACACAAAGTCCATGAAGCTCCAAAGGTCATGTGGGTGCCACTTGCTATTCTTGCCTTTACTACTCTAATCTTTGGCTTTCTTCAACCATTTCTTTACGTTTACTTCTTCGGTCAATGGAATTCAATCTTCAGTGTAGAATTAGCTGCCAATGTGGTTTCCATCCCAGAACTCTATATTCTATACTTCACTGAAACCTTCACATCTCCAACATTCCTAATCACAATTGGCATATTATTGCTTGGCGGAATCCCCGGTTACTTCTTCTACTTCCGACGTAGCTGGAATGCTGAAAGCTTCGTTGGCAAACAAGGATTCCGACACGGCATCTACAAATTCCTCTACAACCGTTGGTACTACAATCGAGTACTCTACAAAGTATTCGTCAATGGCACCAGCAGACTATCTAAGGGAATGTACAAATACATTGAAGAAGGCGTCATTGACCGGTTCAACTACTTGTTGGCAGACGCCGCAGGTGATCTAAGCCGATTCTTCCGCAGGATACAAACTGGCGTGCACAGCTGGAACGTGATTCTGCTGCTCCTTAGCACGCTGATTATGCTAATCCTCCTTCTATTTGGAGGCGGGTTACTGGCTCCACTCCTTCCCATACCATGAGGTGACAAAAATGGCGCTATTTAATTATCTAACTTTTTCAATCGCGTGCATGGTCATTGGCGCACCAATCGCTTGGATAATTGGACGAAGAAACGGTCGTCACGCTGGTATCTTTGCCCTTCTCATCATGATAGCTAGCCTAATCACTTTCACACTGGCTTGGTATGACCTTTCCTATTTGGGAACATACCCCGGCTATGAAATCCTTGCATGGTTTGACCCCCAACTCATGCTTACAGGTACACCTTCAGTGATTTTCTCCTTTGGATTACTAATTGATGATCTTAGCCTACCAATTGCTGCAATCGTTCTTATTCTAACAACGGCTGCTACGTGTTACTCCATTGGCTATATGCAAAAAGAAGAGGGTCAAGGTAAATACTATGCACTCCTGCTCCTCTATAATGCAGGTATCCTTGGCGTCGTACTGGCAACTAACCTACTTAGCTTCTATATCTTCTGGGAACTCATGCTAATCCCCAGCTACTTCCTTATAGCCCAATGGGGAACAAAACCCAAATCAGTCACCATCGCCTTCAAATATTTTCTATTCACTCACGTTGGCGC
This sequence comes from archaeon, assembly GCA_016550415.1. The sequence goes on from JABXGU010000715.1 coordinate 15,622, forward strand.
TGTCTGTATAATCTTAGGTATTGCTGGTATTTGGGCATTACAACCAGCAGCCACAGCAACTTTGAATATGACACTGCCCACCATCGCAGCAATCGATCTTTCAGCAGCATCTTTGGACATGGTTAAGCTGTTAGTGATTCTCTTTATGCTGGGCTTTTCCGTAAAGATGGCTATTTTTCCCATCCACACCTGGCTCCCAGATGCCCACGCAGAAGCTCCCACACCCATCAGTGTAATCTTATCTGGCGTCATGATTGAAACTGCAGCCTATGGAATCGTGCGTATCCTGATTACTTTCATGGGCGATGCGTTCGGAGCATATTCCTCCATTATCATGGGTCTCGGTGTTATCACAATGATTTATGGGGGTTTTATGGCACTCGCTCAAAAGGATACTAAACGTCTCTTCGCTTACTCTTCCATAAGTCAGATGGGCTACATATTCTTCGGACTTGGCAGTTTCCAGATGTATGGTGTTACTGGAGCTACATTCCATATTTTCACGCATGCTCTCGGCAAAGGCCTCTTGTTCATGACCGCTGGTGCTCTAATGCTGCAGGTTGGACATGAACGAGGACGTGACATATCTGCCATGGGCGGTTTGGGTCGGAAGATGCCTTGGACTGCCACCGTTGCCCTAATTGCAGCACTAAGCATTGCAGGAACTCCACCCCTCGCAGGCTTTGCCTCCGAATGGATAATCTTTGCTGGTGGTGCATTAGCCGGCAGTGTTCTCATGGTAATGTTTGGAATCGCCTCAACGGCGCTCACAGCTGCCTATGTACTCTGGTTCATAAAACGTGTCTTCTTTGGTCCCACCTCTTCAGAAATGGAGACGGTGAAAGAAACACCTTGGACAGTTCGCGTTCCAATGTTGATCTTGGCAGCAATTGTTGTCATCATCGGGTTCTGGCCCGCCCTAGTGGCTAATCCCCTCTTCACAGCAATCTCAACATTGTTTCCCTAATGGAGGATGAATAGAGTTGACAATTGGTCTAACAGAATGGATTCAACTGTTTCCCCTAGTGCTCCCCTTCTGCGGCGCATTTCTAATCGCATTAATTGGAAAAGCATTCAAAGAACGACCCAAGCGAGCTATGGGCATAATTACCTCAATATTCATGTTCTTGACTATCATTGCTATTGCCCTTGACTTTTACACAATCCTTCCCCTTTATGGACTATCGAATCCTTGGATTGATATCCAATATATCGCAGGTTCTGGTGCAACTCTAATTCACATTGACATGCTCTCAATCCTGATGAGTATCATGTTTGCTTTTCTTGGCTTCCTTGTATCTGTATATTCAATCAAGTATATGGAGAATGACCATGGGCTCTCACTTTACTATGCCCTGCTTCTCACTCTCATAGGGAGCATGATTGGTGTCACCTACTCTGGTGATCTCTTCACCCTCTTCATCTTCTGGGAAGCAATGTCATTGAGCAGCTATGCCCTAGTTGCTTTTCGTAAGGATGAACCAGAACCAATCGAAGCTGGAATCAAGTACTTCCTTCTTAGTGCAGTGGGTTCCACTCTGATACTATTCACCATGTCCCTCCTATATGGACTGACTGGGACAGTCAATCTAGCGGAGATTGGCACAGCAATAGCTGCCCTTCCAAGCTCTACTGCTGTCCAAGGTATAGTCACATTCACAATTGTGGGACTGCTAATAGGTTTTGGAGTAAAAGCAGCCATTGCACCCCTTGCAACTTGGCTTCCAGATGCTCACCCCGCTGCTCCCAGCGGAATTAGCGCTATGCTTAGTGGCGTCGTTATCATGACTGGTAGCTACGCAATATTACGGACTTTTCTCCTATTCTTTGATCCTTCAGTTTACAGCTACCACGGATATTTCCTTAGCTGGTTTGCTCTTTTCACAATGCTCTATGGCAACCTCATGGCTCTTACACAAAAGGATATCAAGCGCTTACTTGCCTATTCCACCATCGTAAATGTGGGATACATCATTTTTGGCTTCTCCATAGCCATGATGCCCCTCTCATCAGAAGCAGCAAGTTATTACAGTGTTACCGGTTCGCTATTTCAAATGGTAGCACACATGCTATCAAAGGGTATGCTCTTTCTCTGCTCAGGAATCTTTCTCCACACGCTTCACACCCGAGACCTAGACCAACTCAGAGGCGTTGGTCGTCGAATGCCAGTAACTATGATCTGCTTCACTATCGGCGCCCTCTCCCTTGCAGGTGTTCCTCCCCTTGTTGGCTTCTATAGTAAATTCTTCATAATCTGGGGCTCTATACTTGCAGGTGCCTACCTCGGCGCAGCCATGTTGGTACTGAACAGCGCCTTCAGCGTTGCATATTATCTCAGGGTCATCCAAATTCTTGTCTTCTCAGAGCCCACTCCTGATGCAGCTAAGGTCAAGGAAGCATCTCCCATCATGCTATTCTCCATAGTGGTTCTAACCATCTTCATCATCGGTATTGGCCTCCTTCCACACTTCTTCCTGACAGTGGCTAATCTTGCAGCCATGGCAGCGTTTGGATAAAGGCGTCCACGATTGAAATGGGCGCCAATTCAACCTTTTTTCTTCTCCCTACTTCCTAGTAGATACGCTAGAATTGTTGAGAAGAAACTGGTCTGAAAGGTCAGTCTCTGTAGATACTATGATGAGTAGCTAATCTTGGTTTTTCCAGTTTTGATGTTCTACCACCATAGGGTTTCCTTTGTGCTGTCCTCGATGTTTATCCCCAATTTTTGAAGTGCTGTTCGAATAGTGTCTGCACGTTCAAACTCTCGATTTTGCCGAAGCCTTTCTCGTTCCTTTAACAGTAGTTCAATCATCTTAGCAGTTTTTAGATCAACTTGTTTAGCAACCTCTTGTTCGTAAAGATCTCCAAATAGTATGGTACCAACTTGCTGTAGAAAAGTAAGTATTTGAGTAGCTTGCTGTTTCCCAATTTTAGGTGTTGGTTCAAGGTGGGTTTGGACTTCTTTGATGAAAGCAAAGAGCTTGCTGAGTGCAAGTGAAGTGTTAAAGTCGTTGTTCATAACAGCGAGGAATTGAGATTCTACTGTACTTAGTTTTTCTTTCAGCGATGAATTTTCAGCGATGCTTTTTGCTTCTTCACGCCTAATAGCGTCAAGGTGAGCAATTACCTGCTGAATTCGGTCCAACTTCTTTTGCGTTCGGATGAGATCTGCTTCATTAAAGTCGATGGGTTTGCGATAATGGGCTGATAGGAGGAACAATCGTACAGCGGCTGGTCCATAGCGTTCAACGGCATCTCGTGCAGTGATAAAATTGCCTGTAGATTTGGACATCTTTTCTCCATTAAGGGATAAATGTCGGACATGGACCCAGAATTTTACAAAGGTCCTTCCGGTAGCAGCTTCACTTTGAGCAATTGTGTTTTCATGGTGGGGAAAGATATTATCTTCACCACCACCCGAAATATCAAGGGTCTCACCCAGATATTTCATTGCCATTGCTGAGCATTCTATGTGCCATCCGGGGCGACCCTTTCCCCAAGGTGAGAACCAATATGGTTCTCCTGGTTTAGCAGTTTTCCAAAGAACGAAATCTCCAACGCTTTCCTTATCGTATTCGTCTTTATCGATGCGGCCACCCGCTCCCTCTCGTAGTGCTTCATGACTGATTCCAGCAAGTTTTCCATATTCCGGAAAAGTGCTGATTCGGAAATAAACTCCATCCTCTGCAACATATGCATGGCCACTATCAATGAGGCGTTGCACAAATTCTATCATTTCATGGATGTGTTGGGTAGCAAGAGAATAGGTCAGTGGGTCTGCAATGCCCAACCTTCTTCGATCTGCAAAGTAATCACGTGTGTGGCGTATGATTAATTGCTGGAAGCTTTCGCCTGTTTCTTTGATGCGTTTGATTAGGCGGTCATCAATGCTTATGTCAGTCACATTTGAAACATGCTTCACCTGATATCCTATGTAGCTTAGGAAGCGTTCAATTACATCCCAGAAGATGTAGCAACGAGCATGACCAATGTGCATCAGGTTGTTAACGGTAAGCCCACAACTATACATTCGTACAATGCCTGGTTCGATGGAGGTGAAGACCTCCTTCTGCTTGGTTATGCTATTGTATATCTGTAAAGTCTTTGATGATAGTTTTGTATTTCTCTTCTGGCTTTTGTTTTTTCGACGATATTCTCGTGGTGTCATTAGTTCCACCCTCCATCTGCAATGTAAACTCCCTTACGAAATTTATCTCTTAGTGTCACATCTAATGTATCAACATGGTTAGAAAAGGAGAGTGGTGTCACCGAGGGCTGCGGATTAGCAAATATGATACCCCATGGCTTTCACCAGCTCAGAAATACTTCTGTTGGCTTGATAAATGTTATGGGACTGATTCGCAATAGCTTACTTCCAAATAATAGCAAGCCTTTTTTACTCAAGCTTCTTTGGTGTAACTTCATTCAGATTCAGGCGCTAGCGTATTAATGGTGGTAAACGACACTTTGATGACACCTTCGAAGATGAAGAAATTCACTGCAATTGTATTGGATACAGAACTTGACGCCACCCTCAGATTCTTTGCCAAACTAGGTGTTGCCCACTTTATTGACATCAAACTTCGTAGCGAGGAGCTTGGAATCGAATTAGAGCCAGTAGAAGCCTCCGATCGCTTCTATCATCACTCTAACCTTCTAACACGTGTCACAACATTAATCACTAACCTGAAGGTGATTCGAGGGGGTAGTGTCAAGCAGCCCTTGGAAGTCCCTCAGATACCAAATGAGGAGTATTTAGCTAATCTCGAAAAGCAGCTTAAGACATTTGAGGATGAATTCTCCAATCTCACTCGTGCTCTTGATGAAGCACAAGAAGCTGGCAAAAAATCAGCTAAAAAAGCAGCTAAGAAAGCAATTAGGGAGCGAGCTGCTGAACACCGTGACTTGCTCCTAGGCTGGGAGGAGCTTCTAAAAAGAGAACATTCTCTCGAAGAAATTAAGACGCTCTTCGGTAAAACACAACGCACCTATGTTATGGTTGGTTGGGTTCCCGAAAAACAAGCTAAGAACTTCACTGAAGCTGTCCAAAAGGAAAGTGGTGGCAGTGTAGTTTTAGAACTATCTGACTACCATGAACCTGAACATGCCCATGGTGAAGGTGAAGAACCGCCTGACAGACCACCCACAAAACTCACAAATCCTAAACAATTACGATCCTATGAAAACCTCACCTGCGCCTTTGGCACACCAAGTCACCGAGAAATCGATCCAACTTGGTTCGTAGCAATCGGCTTCCCGTTGATTTTCGGTCTCATGTTTGGTGACATAGGCCACGGTCTTCTCCTCCTTTTCTTCGCGCTTCTAGGCATGATAGCATATAGAAAAGGAATGGACATTGGCGAACTCGGAAATTACTTCCTCAAAGGCTCAGGTCTCATCGCAGTGTGCGCAATATCTTCCATATTTTTTGGTATCCTATATGGCGAATTTCTAGGACTCTCAGTCGCTGAAATGGGTTGGTATGTAGCACTCCGTGAATCTCCCTTTGGTTCCATCATGCAAGGGTTCCTACTCAACCTTTTCCGCTTCTTCGACTTTGATGCCGGAGTCACATTCTTCACGCATGCATCCCACCAATCCATCTGGTTCAGCGCCTTTGAGACCCCTGACGAAACATGGATACTCTTTGTCCTCAGTATCATCATCGGAGTCATCCACCTCTCAATAGCCATCTCTATCGATCTAATCAACAAGATTCGCCACAAAGAATGGAAACACGCCATTTTCGGTCCCGTTGTTTGGCTCTGGTTCTTCTGGGGGCTCATCGCCCTACTCTTCACAAAAGGCATCAACTTCATGAACTGGTTCACATACTACGACCCTAGTGGACAGCAAGCCAACCTTCTAGGCTCGGCAATGGTCGATGCTCTTGTCCTGCTACTTCTCCCAATGTTGGTCATGTTCTTTGGCGGCATAATCTCCGCTGGCTTCATGGAAGGCTTCATGGAGGGATTAGAACACCTCATCGCAAGCATCAGCAACACAATAAGCTATGCACGAATCCTCGCCCTCAACATGGCCCACGCAGGCTTTGCCAAAACATTTCTTTTCCTCGGTGGTGTCACAATAACCACCATCGAACACGTCATAAACGCATTAACAAATGGCGAACTCAGCCTAATGATGTTCATACTCATGCTACTAATCGGAACCATCTTCGTCCTCATCATGGAAGGACTACTCTCCATAATCCACACCATACGTCTCCACTGGGTCGAAGCATTCCTCAAGTTCTATTCAGGAACTGGCTATCCATATGCTCCCCTCACAATACCAAGTAAGTGGACCACCACAGCTATATGACCGCTTGTTCACGTGTGACATATCCGATATACGCAATCCCTAAGCGCATCAAAGTTGCATTGTAAATCATTCAAGGATGCGGGTGCAATGGAACCAATACCACTTGTTTGTCATCCTGATTATGAAAATGCGCTAAAGGGTATTATTGCGCAATTGATAAAGAAGCATCCACGATTATCCAAGGTTTTGTATTCGGCTACCTCTGAGTTAGCAAGCTATGGGCAGGATATTCAGGAAATCAGGAGAAGCTGGAATTTTACAGACTACTCCCCCTATGCCAGCACTTGGCCACCACCGGAGGTTCGCAGAATCATCCTATTTCGGAAATTTTTTTGCGTCCCCTCATGGAGAAACAGGCGCTATACCTTAATCCATGAAATTGGGCACCATACTATATACGATGAAAACAAACTTCCCCATTTATACAAATATTCAGAATTATTGGAACAGGATCTACGCGGCTATCTAAAGTCTCCACATTCTTACAATCCGTCAAATCCTATTACTCCTATCCTCGCCACCAATCCACATAAAACATATGCGATTCTGCACTTTGTTCAACCTCTTAAACTTCCCGACGAATTAGGTGCCAATGAATTTGTATGTAAACTTGAACCAAGATTGTTTGCATGGTGGCTACGAAAACAATTGCAGCTAAATATAAAGCGATTTCAAGAAATTAAGCAAATAATCCGGTCAGGACAACAAAGCGTCTATAATGGCTGTCTATCTGTCAATGATATTATATTATACAAATCATCCCTAACGCTTGGGGTATCTGATTCACTCCGCAAACTGGCTAATAGAATATGCAAGATTCATGAACATATTCTACATAATTGCCTTAACCTTCAGCAAATTGATGATAAAGATTTGTTTACATACATTGACAAGTTCATTTCTCTAGCAATTGACCGTAAGAGAGCAAATGAAGAGATAACCAAAATTTTCGAAAAGTATGTGCAACAGTTCGGACACATACTCACTGAAATTCAAGTAAAGCCCCTACAGGGAATTTTTCTCAATCTTTATAGAAGCTAGTATTAA
>JABXGU010000716.1 GCA_016550415.1 archaeon
ATAGCCTCTTCAAATTCACTCTGAAGTGAAGATACCGCATCCCACAGGGTTGCATCCGCAGTAGACGGTTTCACTGGGTTCTCAGCTTCTACTAGACGTGCTTCCCGAAGGCGACGTGAGAGAATATCAAGTGCATTATGAATACGAACAAGCCGCGTTTTCGCTTCTTCCAGATGTGCATCACTGAAATCAATTGGACTTCGATACTGGGATGAAATTAGGAATAAGCGCACAACTTCTGGATCATATTTGGCTGTGATTTCCTTGATTGTAAAAAAGTTACCCAGCGATTTTGACATCTTCTCCTTGTTAACTGTTAGGAACCCGTTGTGAATCCAATACCGGACAAAGGGTTGCCCTGTTAGCGCCTCCGACTGAGCAATCTCATTTTCATGATGCGGAAAAACAAGGTCGAGTCCACCACCATGGATGTCGATCGGATCCCCTAAATATTTGGTTGACATTACTGAGCACTCAATGTGCCAGCCCGGTCGACCCTTACCCCATGGGGAATCCCAGCTTGGTTCACCTGGCTTCATCGTCTTCCACAAAGCAAAATCCTCTGGCTGTTCTTTCTCTTCTGCAACACCCGCATCTTGGTCTTCTTCGTCTTTTTTACCTCGCTCCTGACGAGAGAGTTTTCCATAATCTTTGAACTTAGCCACTCGGAAATATACGCTGCCATTTGTTTCGTAGGCAAATCCTTTCTCAACAAGTTTCGAAATATGAGTAATCATATCATCGATGTGTTCCGTGGCTTTGGGATACGCAATAGCCCGTTTAACGTACAACTTGTCAAAATCCTCAAAATACTCTTGAATGTACCGCGTAGCCAGTTTATCTGTCGTAGTCTGTTGTTCTTGCGCTCGTTGGATCATCTTATCATCGATATCAGTGAAGTTTTGAATGAACCGCATATCGAAGCCCTTATACTCAAGATATCGGCGAATCACATCAAAGGCTACTATGGAGCGGGCATGACCCAAATGACTACTGTCATAGACTGTGGGTCCACAGACATACATGCGAACCTCGCCTTCGTGCAGGGGTTTGAAGGGTTCTTTTTTGCGTGAAAGGGTGTTGTAAATCTCGAGCATGGCGTCTCCCGCCTGAACCAGCCGTTCCCCCCGTATAAAAGTGCTCTTTTACGATTTCCCTTTCAGCACCTTCGCGGCTTTCAGCACTCGTTGAGCCAGCTTTTTCTTCCGCGCTAGTGAAGTCATGAGCGTCTGCTCAACGACTACACCCATACCCAACTCCTCAATGCGTGGTGCGAGAGTTTGGTCTTCTTTATCGATTACTAATACATCAAGAAACTCTTGATAAATCTCAGCGACTCCAAGCGCCGAGCTCTCGATCCCTTTTCCTTGCATCAGTTTGTCCGCAGGACCCTTCACTGGTTTACCACCAATTATCGGTGAGACTCCAACACACGGAGCTGAGGCTTTCATAATCGCTTCCTTCACACCTGGCACGGCTAAGATTGGACCGACGCTTACAATCGGATTACTGGGGCACACAATGATGGTGTCTGCTCCCTTGATTGCTTCTAAAACACCTGGGCTGGGCGTGACTCCATCGATGCCATCGAAAATGACATCTTCAACGGTATCTTGGGCTTTTCGTTTTACCAAATACTCTTCGAAGTGCACCAATCCAACATCAGTAACTATTCGCGTGGGCACCCACTGCTCAGTCATCGGGATAATGTGACAGTGAACACCCAATGATTCACTTATCATCTGTGTCGCCTGTGACAGTGTCCAACCCTGCTGCAGCATCGCTGTGCGGGCCAAATGGGTGCCTAAATCTAGGTCTCCAAGGGCAAACCAGGTATCAAACCCTAACTGCTGCAGCACACCCAACGCATGAAATGTATCGCCTTTGATGCCCCATCCCTTCTCTGGATCAACAATCCCTGCAAGTGTGTAAGTAACGATATCGATGTCAGGACTAATATATAACCCCATGAAATTCGCCATATCATCGCCCGTATTAACAATGACGGTAAGCTGTTCAGGGGCAATCACTTGCACGAGCCCTTCTAAGAATCGAGCGGCACCTACTCCGCCTGCTAGTGCAACAATCGGCAATAACTCAAACCTCCTTTTCTCCGATGAATGTGACGAACTCCTCCAAGGAGTGACGGCTTGGAGGATCTGGAGTCTCCGCAGCCTCACCTATTAGTATCAGTGCTTGAGGCCATAGTTCATCGGATAATTCTAAGGCTTGTCTTACGGTTTCTGGGCAAAATAAGGGTGCACAGAACCAACAACCTGCTAAGCCCTCAGCATGAGCTGCAAGGAGAATCGTCTGAATCGACGCAGCGACACTCTGTACAGCCATGGTAAACTCTGCGTGCCTACGTTTTTCATCGGAGTAAGTATCCATCGAGGTCATGGTCAGACATGCTACAATCAATACTGGGGCAGAAGAGAAACAGTCAATTGACGCTTGAACTAAATCCTCAATGATTATGGCTTCTTCGCCATCTGCTTCCAAATCTTTCCGAAATACTGCCCCCATTGCCTTTGCGAGTCGTGTTTTCTCTTCAATAGCCTGCAAAATGAAGAAGCGCCATGGCTGCGCATTATGTGCTGACGGGGCCCACCCACTCGCAGTCATAATACGCCTTAGCTG
>JABXGU010000717.1 GCA_016550415.1 archaeon
CCTGATACTAGAGAAATTTCCTAAAGCTAAGATAGTTACAAATGAGAAATGCAAGACTCTCCTCATGGATGTTTTTCAGCTTCCTGAATCAAAATTCAAAACCATAAACGATGGAGAAAAATTAGACTTAGGCAACCGAACCTTGGAATTCATCTTCGCTCCATGGGTCCATTGGCCCGAAACAATGCTCACCTACCTACCAGAGGAAAGGATTCTTTTTCCCTGTGACTTTCTCGGGTCCCATCTAGCAACAAGTGACCTCTATGCCGGGTCAAAAGGGGAAGTGTATCGGGCTGCTAAGCGCTATTATGCAGAGATTATGATGCCATTCCGCACCCAAATTAAGAAGCACCTAGACAAGCTTTCCTCACTTGAAATTGAACTCATTGCCCCCAGCCATGGTCCCCTCTTTGATAAACCCGATTTCATCTTGGACGCCTACTGTGACTGGACATCAGATGAAGTCAAGAACGAGGTTATAATTCCCTATGTGTCCATGTGGGGAAGCACCCAAGCAATGGTGGATTACTTCACAGCTGGCTTAATCGATAGGGGAATCACTGTCAAACCATTCAAATTAACCGCAACCGATATCGGCGAACTAGCGATGGCACTAGTAGATGCTGCCACTATTGTCATCGGTTCACCCACCGTACTCACTGGTCCCCACCCCCTAGTGGCATATGCTGCCCTACTAGCTAATGCGCTACGCCCAAAGACCAAGTTCGCCTCCATTATCGGGTCCTACGGTTGGGGTGGAACAATGGTCAAGCAAATTGCTGGAATAATACCCAATCTAAAGGCAGAAATCCTTGACCCTGTCATCATAAAGGGGTACCCCAAGGCGGCAGAGTTCAAAGCCCTAGACAAACTCGCTGATCAAATCCTTACCAAACATAAATCACTCGGTCTCATCAAATAGATAATGCAACATATCCACAATATATCTTTCAAAACTGGCGACTCAAGGGACACTGGAAGAATTCAACTACTATCTTCAAGCAAGGCAGTCTTTTGGTCTCCTAAATCTTCGTCTCGCTGCTTTTCAGCATTCCAAAAAAACACTGCATAAAGAACCGTTTGTAAACCATAGAATCCCAGTGTTAACCAGAATGGTGTCAAGTAAAGTCCTTGCTCAAAGAATTGTCCTGCGAATTGAACACTGGTTGCTCGACCAAGATTCATAACAGAACTGTTCAAAGCTTGAAGATTCGGTCGCCAGGAACTTGGTACTAGTTCCATACGTAGGGTTTGACCTATTGGCATCGCAGCATTCATCATAGCACCTCGTACTAGAAAGCTAAGAACTGCAACAACAGGATTAATGATTATTGCAAGTACGATGAGAAAAGGTAGGGAGAGGGCCTGAGTAAGTACCACCGAAGAAACTTTTCCAATTCTTGTCGATAAAATAGGTGATAAGAGTACTCCTGTAGCCATGGTTGCCTGTCCTAACCCAATGATGATTCCTACCATGTAGGTTGGCAGGTCGTAGAATTCCCAGAAAAAGATGTTTATCAATGGGACTATGAGTCCAGCTCCTAATCCAACTAACAAACCGCAGGTTATGAATCGTGCAACAATGCTGATTCGTCCTTTTGGCTCAGTTTTAGAAGCAGCTTCCCCCAACTCCTTTCCTTCTAAAGTAACATTGTGTGATGTCGTGTCTTTCAGTCTCAGAAGGGGAAAGATACCAAGCATGCTGGCTGTCACCCAAATAATGAGTGTAAATTGAAATGTGGTGGGGCTATCTAGGGGCACAAGTAGCCACAGCGCAAAGAATCCAGGAAGGAGACCGCCTAAAATACTCCCCAGGAAGCTGGTCGCAATTCGCAATGCCTGAGAGGTTCCAAACAGGTAAGTACGTTCAAATGAGGAGCTACTCCGAGCAATCAGGGGACTATATGATGTGATTGACAGACTATTCCCGAAATAAAATAGAATAATCATTAAGCTCAGAACAATGGGAATGGGCATCAAGATAAGAGTACATGCAGCAACCGAACTAATAACTCCGGAAAGAATCAAAGCATATTTCTCGCCCACACGAGTTGTATATGGACCCGCTACCAAAGCTCCCATTGCCATAGTATACAAGCCCAATGAAAGGAGCCCAGCAACGAAAGCAGTCGAATACCCCAATGATAACAGGTACAAATTGAAAATTGCCTGATACAATCCAAAACCAAGACGACTTATGGACTGGCTTATAATGATGAGCCGGGCACTCGGGGTAAATCGTTGGATTCGTTGCCAATAAGCTGATGCCTCTGTGCTAATACTCTGAGTGATGTTCAAAGACCAGCTACTCCTCAACCACGAAAAAAATCGAGGAAGTATCCCCGTATTCTTGATACTGTGGCTCGCCTCTGCTTTGTGTTTAATATAATAAAAGATTGTGAAGGAATTAGAAGAAGGGAGATGCGTTTGTTACCAAATTCAAAGGACATTGGATTCTATGTTTGTTTTTATATCAAATGAAAAAGGTAGGCTTAATTGAAAACCCGAAGTATTTTTGTTAACATTTCAGTAGGATATATGTTCTAAGATGCACATCGACGATTATCATTTCGGCTCCATAGTAATCGATGGCGAAACCTACGTCAGTGACGTCTTAATCTTCCCCGATCACGTCCGGTCAGAATGGTGGCGGCGGCAAGGACATGAACTACACATTGATGATCTCAAATGTGTAATGCAGGCAAGACCTAAGGTCCTAATCGTTGGTACAGGCTATTTCGGAAGACTGCGCATCCCACCAGCTACAAAGCAACAGATTACAAAGGCAAAAATCGAACTAATTACAGAAAAAACAACAAAGGCTTGTCAGCTCTATAATGACTATGATAAATCAAAACAAGAGGTAGTGGCAGCACTCCATCTAACTTGTTAGTAACTTTTCACCCTGCATTTAACAATATGAAAACCCCTACGAATCCATTCTTAAGAATTAACACAATATATCTACAACACTTTAAATTGCAATGAATTATTTGTGAATCCTACTTATCAGAGGCCTTCAAATGAATACGAAACCGACAAAACTTGAACGCCCCGATATACACCTTGACGCCATTCTCTCACTTGTTGGAATCCTTCTTGGCTTCTTATTCATTGTAGTAATATACATCCTCGAAAATCCCCTCGAATTTCTTTCAACCTGGGGTATGCCCCTCATCATGTTCCTCATAATATGTTACGCCCTTGGACTAACCATTATAGGCTTCATAATTAGCTACGAAATAAACTTCTACCTAGCCAATAAATTACTCAAGGTTGAACCAGCAAAATTCCCTTCAGCAAAATTCTCTGAGCTTCAACATACCCTCCAAAGAAGCCTACGACAAACTATCCAAATGCTCCTATATTTCATCTTCAGCTTTGGATTATTTCTAATCAATTTGGCAAGTTTCACAGCTTCAAAGCTTTTCTATCCCTCATTTGCCCTGATAGAGAATAATATGCTAATCCTCTGGGGTCCAATCATACTCATATTAATCAGATTATTGGTGATGTTCTTGGTCCAATTCATTTTGATTATTC
>JABXGU010000006.1 GCA_016550415.1 archaeon
AATTTCGGATTTACACATTGGTGAAGCCGGATATCGCAAAGACATGATTATAACCGCAATTGACGAAATCAATAAATTGAAGCCTAACCTGGTCATGGTTTGTGGCGACCTTACATGGAATGGTGTCCGCGAACAATTCTTAGAAGCGCGAGATATCTTACAGAACCTTGATTCACCTGTAATCTATACCATGGGAAATCATGATGCGTCGAATGTTGGTTACTTGACCTTTGAAGAACTGTTTGGTCCTCGTTTTTCTGAATACCATGACGATACTGTCTTTCTCATGGCTGCAGACAGTTCAGAACCGGACTTAGATACCGGTCATATCGGCAGAGAAGGCAGGCACTTCATTGACAAGACCTTTTCTGATGTAGAAGAAGGATTACTCAAAATCCTAGCTTTGCATCACCATTTGGTCCCCGTTCCTCGGTCAGGTCGAGAGCGCGACAGCATGGTTGATGCGGGAGATATGCTCGAATTGCTGATGCATAAGGGAGTAAGTCTAGTTCTCAGTGGACACCGACATTACCCCTGGGTTTGGCGGCTTGAAAACATGGTTTTAGTCTATTCAGGAACCTGCGGGAGCTTGCGTGTACGTGGGAGCCCGGGTCAGAACTACAACATCATTAATATCGGCAAAAACACAATTGACATCTCCACCAAGCTCATAGGTGGCCCAGGACGCCGACGGGGACACTACCGTTGGGGTAAACGTGGAATAATCTCACGGACTAACCACTCACCCTAAAGGGTGGAAAGGCATATGGTGGATTTTTCCAACATTTCGGGAATAGTCCTGTATACATCGGATATGAAGCGAGCCTTACATTTCTATACTAAAGTCTTGGGATTGGAAGTAGTTAAAATAGAATCAGGATTTGCTACCTTACAATTACAGAATGTGAAGCTCTACTTACATCAAGCTGAGAACCCTCCGGGAGAAAAAGGAGTATCGTTGAAAATCCCGCAAGTTTCATTCAAAGTTGATGATATTGATGCTGCATTTCAACATATACAACAGGCTGAGGTCAAGATAATCCGTGGGATTGTCAAATACAATCCAACCACGTATGTGTTCAATTTTCTTGATCCTGACGGAAATTCGCTAGCGTGTGAAAGTAACACACGCTAAACGGGATAAATACTCATCCGCACTTAATGAGCTTTGATTTCAGCGAGCAAAGATGGATCAAGGTTCATTCCGCTAGCGATAACCGCGATTGTGTCCTCTTTCTGGATGGGTACACGTCTTTCTAATAAAGCAGCAATACCCACAACACCCGCTGGTTCGAGGATTTGCTGTTCATGGTCGAGAGTCCATCGAATTGCCTTTCGTAGCCCCTGTTCTTTAACAAGAACCACATCATCGACATGCTTCAGACCGATAGCAAGATTCAATTGAGCTGTATTTCCCGCCAAACCATCGGCAATTGTGGGTTCCACAGGAACATGGAATAATTGTCGTTTATGGAAATTCTCATAAAAAGCGCGAGTAGCGGTAGTTTGGACCCCAATGACCCGAATCGATGGATCAACGGTTTTAACCCAAAGTGAGATACCTGAGATTAGTCCACCTCCACCAATAGGAACAATAACAAGACTGGTTGCAGGAAGGTCTTCTAATAATTCGTAACCCACAGTGCCTTGACCCGCAATGACAAGTGGATCAGCATATGCGTGAATGAGTGTAAGTTCTTTCGACTCAGCGTACTCAACACTGTAGGCAGCTGCTTCATCATAGTTGGTTCCATGTTCCAGAATGGTTGCTCCATACTCTTTGCATTTCGCCAATTTCAATGGGGAGGCACCCTGCGGTACAACAACAGATGCGGGGATATTCAATTGATGGGCGGCATAAGCGACCGCTAGTGCGTGGTTTCCAGTAGAGGCAGTAACAACGCCTTTTTTTGCAGAAACAGATGGAAGGGCAGCAATCTTGTTATAGGCTCCACGCAGCTTAAAGACTCCAGTAAGTTGTTGGCTTTCCCATTTAATAAAGACGGACGCATTCGTAATTTTACTGAGAGCTGGTGACGATTTAACAGGCGTGCGTTTCGTGATGCCAGCCAAACGCTTGCGAGCCTGGAGAATCATCTTAGGTGTTACTGAATGAGTGGCAGTAGAAGGAGAAGCCAAATTCATTTCACCCATCGATAAGGAAGAACCCTTCGGGAAGATAACGATTTCTCAGCAAGGATTTTATGTTTCTGCTCGGGTACGATTGTTTATAAGTCTGCATTTTCGTTATTGGAACGCAGAGCGTGACCCCTATGTCCCGAGATGAAATTCAACAGAAACTCCATTGTCGACGGTGTG
>JABXGU010000718.1 GCA_016550415.1 archaeon
CCCACAATTAAGGTTAATGGGATAAAGATTGTTGAAACTATGGTTAGAACCTTAACCACCTCGTTCATGCGATAGCTCATACTTGACAAGTAGATATCGAGCATCCCAGAAAGCACTTCACGATAAGTTTCCACAGTTTCAAACACCCGAATCACATGATCATAAATGTCTCGTAAAAACAGCTCCGACAGCTCTCTGATTTCAGAGGTTTCAGCACGCTCTAATCGACTTACAACCTCACGTAGCGGCCAAATAGCTTTACGCATCATGATCATTGTTCGCTTTAAGTCGTAGATTGATTGAAGTGTATTCTGTGTGGGGTCAGAAACCAATTCCTGTTCTAGATCCTCTAATTCTTCGCTAAAAGCTTCTAAGAACAAGAAATATTGGTCAACGATTGCGTCTAGCAAGGAATACACGAGATAATACGGGCCTCGAGTTCGAATGTTTCCACCATTGTCCTGAATCCATTCCTGGACTGAATTGAAGATTAGCGACTGGTGTTCCTGAAAGGAAAGAACATAATTTGAACCTAACACTAGGCTAATTTGTTCTTGTTCAGGCGTTCTTCGTGACCCTTTCTTAATAATCGCTTTGAGGACAATGTATTCGTGGCCATCATAGTTTTCGACTTTGGGACGCTGATCCGTCGCTAAAATGTCTTCCATAACAAGGTGATGCAAGTGAAACTTCTCACCTAATTGTTGTATCAAGTCAATATTGGCTAGACCGCTAACTTGAATCCATAATATGCCTTTTCCCCTGGGTAGCTTTGGTAATTCATCAACGGACTTGATGACTTTTTCTTTGACAGATTTTTCATCGAATAGAGTGTATGAGGCTATTGTGGGTTCAACAGCCTTGTCACCAACATATACAATGCTTCCTGGTGGAAGCCCAATTTTGTCCGTGCGACTTTTCTCTGGCTCCTGCATCAAATCCCTCACTATCAATTCTGGTAATAAAGGATACCCCAAAGGAGTAAACTAGTGTAAACCAATGAATCAGTCCTTTGCTTTTGTATTCTTTTGACGATTTAGTAAATAAACAAGACCCAACATACCAATAATCCCCTGAAGGAGGAGAATTGATATTAACCCCTAAAGGAGAATTGATATTAACTTTTAATTTGGAGTGGTTAGTTGTGCTTGAATTAATGCAATGGTTACTTGCCTCCACCGGCGTGTCTGGTTATGAGGGGCCAATTCGTGAAGCAATCCGTGAAAGTATCGGTGATGTCCTTTCCTTAAAATCGGATTCTTTGGGCAATCTCTATGCTAGCGTTGGAAAAGGCGCTCCACATATCCTTATGATCGCCCATATGGATGAGCTTGGGTTCGTCGTCACACATATTGAGGACAATGGTTGTTTACGATTCCGGAAAATTGGTGGTATTGATGATCGACTGTTACCCAGTCGACCAGTAATTATTCACACGCAATCTGGACCAGTTCGTGGAGTTATTGGGATGGTGCCACCACACCTCATGATAGATCGCACCCAGATGAAACAAGTTGTTCCCTGGCAGGAAATCCAAATTGATTTGTGCACACGCAGTCGGGAAGAAACTGAAGCCTTGGGTGTTCGCCTTCTAGACCCGATTACTTTCGAAAAAGATTCCTTCCTGCTTCATGGTAAGTACCTATGTGGGAGGGCAATCGATGATCGGTTCGGCTGTACCATTCTTATCCAACTAGCAAAGGCTTTCGCAAAGAAGGATCTAGACCGGAAAATAACCTTCGTTTGGAGTGTCCAAGAAGAAATTGGGTTACATGGAGCTACAGTTATCGGAAACCGTTTTACTCCGGATATCGTATTAGCCATCGATTCTTATGCCACCGGAGATGCACCTGATGTGCCCTATCATCTCGCTCCAGTGACACTCGGAGCCGGACCCGTTCTTCGATTACACGATAATCGGGCCATAGCTTCCACAGAACTGCGCAAACAATTTGAGGTAATCGCTGAAAAGGCGTCAATTCCATTACAAGTCGGAGCTACTGGAGGCGGAACAGACGGAGCCGCTATTCAACGAGCAGGGTTGGGTGCTCATATGATGGCTATTTCGATCGCTGTCCGATACCTACATTCGACTGTAGAAATCTGCCATCTAGACGACTTAGACAACCTCTTCGTGCTCCTCAAAACAGCAATAAACAACCTCAAGCTACCCTAGATATTACTAATCCACCATATTGTCTGAGTTAATATCCATTAACTCAAAGAAAAAATAAGCAATTGAAAAATCGTTATTAACTTGATAGCCAATATTGGCTTGGGCAACTCTTACTGGTGGACAACGGATAATGCCCGACCCAAAAAATGTCATTTCAATTGGAATTCCTGCCATTGACAATTTCTTAGGTGGCGGGTTACGCCGAGGAACAACTTGTCTCCTTGAAGAACTACATGGTGAATCCAGTGGCATGACTGGGTTTATTGGCATGGACTTCCTCTCATCGGGGATTGAGCGTGGAG
>JABXGU010000719.1 GCA_016550415.1 archaeon
CAGTCGTTTGTTATTATTTAGTCATTCGACATGAAATTGCATATACTCTAGTTGGCATCATTGTTGCTTACACATCGATCCTATCTGCTATCGAGGTTCTACAAATAGAGGAAAAACCTGATAGTTTGATCAAATTATGCACTCTGGGCTTTTTATTGTGGGGCTTTACAGGAGGTGCTTTTCCCCTTCTACTTCTCATACCAATCCATGCAATTCTTGTACCAATTCATGCATTAGCTGCAATATTGGTTGGGGCTAGTATGTTTACTCTATTTCTTAGAAGAGTTCAGCTCAACATTCGAACTCAACATCGAATCTCACATATGATGAGTAGTGTTGTCCAGCATGATATTCGAAGTTATGTTCATGTTGCTAGTAGTGCATTAGAAGCCCTAAGTTTACGTAGTCCCGATATAGGGACTGAACTCTTAATTGCTAACAAAGCTCTGCAGGACACAATCGATTTTGTTGAAGGGATGAAACGGGTTTCAGCTGAATTATCTCGATTCGAGGATAAGCTTATTCCAATAAAACTAGCAACAATTATAGATGAAGTTAAGTCAAGAGTAGCTAAAGAACTTGGACTTGATCACTCTCAATTTTCAATTCGAGTTCAAGAAGATACCACAGTCCATTCCAACCCACTCTTGGAAGAATTGCTTTGGAATATAGTGGATAACGCATTCAGCTATGGTGGCAGTCATATAATAATCGAGGCTGAAAAGCTACCAAGAGGTTCCTGTAAGTTACTAATTACTGATGATGCCGGTGGGCTGCCTGCTCAATACAAAGAATTTATCAATTATCCTGAATCTGTATTTGAACCAAAACCTCCTGGAACCAGTCTTGGGATTGTTCTCATTAGAGGACTAGCACCTCTCTGTGGTGTTCACCTAAATGTAACAGATAATGTTGTTGAATCAAATTCCAAAGGCACCGTTTTTAGTCTTCTCTTCCATTGAGCAATGTTGTAATGCTAGACTCGCCTCTATTTATAGAGACACTGAAAGGATAGTTGCTAACATCCAACTGAACATCATTGCATTCATAATCGCTCCCAGATAGAATCTATCTGTCAGTTGATAACAGTATACTCCAATGACAGCTGACACAGCAAACCAAGGTGTAAAGGCAAAGAAGAATAATAGTGAGTATCCAATCAAATCTTGAGCAATGGGGTATCCAGTGAGAAATCCTACGCCCATCTGAATTGAAAGAATGATCACATAAGGAATGCATTTGATGAACATAGCTTCCAAGGTCCACATTAGTTGCGTTCGACTCCAAGTACCTCTAGGTTTCCTTCTCATCATACCAGCCAACCACATTCCATCAACTAGGAAGTAGATAAGGAAGAATACAAAATAGAGTGGGACAAACATCGCTCGAATGGCAGTTAAATCGTTTAACCCTGGTAGGAAAGAACGAAAATCGAGTGCTAGCCCTACATCAACCAAGAGAGTCCATCCGTATAACCAAAGGGTCACTATAAGTCCTAGTAAGAAGGTCTTCACAAACACTGGAATAAATGAACCTTGATCCGTGATACTCCAAAGTTTCCTCCAGCTAATGCCTTTCTCATTATATCTGCGAATTATAAGAAAGAGGACA
>JABXGU010000720.1 GCA_016550415.1 archaeon
ATAAACCTTTTTTTCTTCGATGAGAGCCTTTGCGGCAACCTCGGTTGATGTGGGTAATGGATAGTAGATGAAGACGACTCCGTTTGCCCAGTAGACGCCGGTTGTTTTTCCTCCCACAGCGATGTTTGCGAAGCGTGCCAGATCATCGATAGTTTTGAAGCGGGTACGCTCCATTATGATTATTTCTTTGAAGGATTCACCCTTAATCGTTGGACCTTCCATACCTGATACCTCCACAACACAGTTTCAGGTAGACAAGATAATAAGAATTTGGGTAACAACAATTTCTAAAAAAGCTATCTGGAAAACAAAAGCAAATCAAGTGGCGTTGAATTGTTTAACATGTGCTTAGAAGTTACTTTAAAAAAAGAAAGCTGGTGGCTCGTAGTAGAGTCAGACAAATAGACCATAAATCATATATTGAATTGTATCTAAAGTGATTATTTGGAATGGGGCGTGAAAGGAAACTGGAGAAGAAAGCTGTTTCCGGAATAGTTTTGATGTTACTGCTAACTAACATGTTAATTTTGGCATTTAACATTCAACCAGTTAAAGCCATGGGCGGGATTATTATTAGGGCTGATGGGACAGTTGATCCTTCAACAGCACCGATTCTGCGTGACGGAGACGTCTACACGTTTACTGATAATATTCTTGGTTCTATTGTGGTGGAGAGAAGCAACATAATAGTGGATGGAAACGGATACACACTTCAGGGCTCAGGAAGCGGAAATGGATTTCAATTAGATGGCGTAAACAATGTTACAATACAAAACGTAAACATCCAAAGCTTTGCAACAGCCATCGATATCAATAATTCTTCGTATAATTTAATCTCTGGGAACATCCTAACAGATAATGGCGGGTTCATGGGTTCAGTTATTCTCGAGTCTCCGTACCATAACGATAACAACACCTTCTTAGGAAACACCATGACAAATAACAGCGGCAGTTGCTTAGTTCTCTGGGGTTGTTATGACGCGGTTTCTGAAAACGTCATAACAAACAACAGCGGCAACGGTATCAGCCTTGAAGGTTATTATATCACGGTTTCAGAAAATATCCTAACAAATAACACTGGCGCCGGCATCACTATTTATAGTTCGAGTAATAAAGTCTTTGGAAACAACATAACTAACAATACAAGTGAATGGTTGGGTCAAGGCATCGGCATTCTTTTAGACTTTGGTGCTTCAGATAACGATATCTCTGGAAACATTATAGCGGACAACAAAGTTGGCATCCTTCTGGGGGACTCATCTGATAACACGATTGCCCAGAACGACATAATTAACAACACAAACCAAACTTCTATCTCAAATAGTGTTAACAGTTGGGATAACGGCTCTGAAGGTAACTACTGGAGCGACTACAATGGCACAGACAGTGACGGCGACGGCATAGGCGACACACCCTACATCATAGACGAGAACAACCAAGACAACTACCCGCTTATAGAAGCTACTGTAATTCCAGAGTTCCAATCATGGGCATTAATTCTCTTTATACTAACTGCACTTGCAGTTGCCGTATACATCTATATAATGAAGACCCCAAAAACTGGTTCACTACAATATACAACAGCAAATTAACTTCTTGATGTTTTGCTAGATTGGGGCTGCTTTGGCGGGGATTTTCAGTCTTTTTTCGATTTCTCTCGCGAAGATTCTGGCAGCCTCGGACCGGTACTTGTCGGTTATGACCATTCTTGGATTACACCGTTCCACATATTCTAGCAGTTCATTAAAGTCAGAGTGGTCACTCAAAGCAACCACATACTCATTTTCTCCCACTTTTCGGCACGGCTTCCCAAACTGCCAACCACTAGCATAAATGCGCAAAGCTTCGCCTTCAACCTTTTTCCGAGAATACGAGTGATAGAAGACAACGCAAGATTCATTTTGATTAAGCATAGTCTGA
>JABXGU010000082.1 GCA_016550415.1 archaeon
ACACCAACAATTGCTCGACCATTCGAGATATGATCACAGGTAGTAACCATCTGCGCTAAAGCGGCTGGATGATGACGATAAGTATCACCAACACAGGTGCCTAATTTTACATTCTTCGTTTGAGTGGCGACAGCAGAGAGAGCGGACCAGGCCTCCAATGAATCCCATCGTCGAATACCGAATCCAACTGTATGATCGGGCATCCAAAATGAGTCGAATCCCATTTTTTCGATATATGTTGCGGTATCAAGGATTCGGTCCCACGCGGAAGGTGCGCTTACAACTCCAAATTTCAGAGTATCTGTCAAAACTCCTTGCCTCCTATTTATCCACCACTTTAGGTTCGCGCTTTTCTAAGAAAGCTCTGACACCTTCCTTTGCATCTTCAGTTTTGAGGAGTTTTTGCATGTATTTGGCTTCGATTACTAATCCCTCTTCGATGGTACGTTGAGTTGCTTCTTTGAGAGCACGTTTTGCGTATTTTAATGCGACGAGGCCATGGCGTGCGATGCGTTCTGCCAGGGCTTTTGCCGTTGGTAACAGCTGATCAGGTGGAACTATTTTGTAGACAAACTCTCCCATTTTAGAAGCAGGTAAAATAGCACCTGTAAAAATGAGTTCGCGGGCAAGTTGAGGATTCATCCATCGTTGTATTCGTTGAGTGCCACCCCATCCAGGAATAACTCCTAGCTTGATCTCAGGTTGCCCAAATTTCGCTGTTTCGGAGGAAATGACAAAATCACAAGCCATAGTAATCTCCATTCCTCCACCAAGACAGTAGCCATTGATGGCAACAATAATTGGTTTGCTAATCTTTTCTAAAAATAGTGTAAATTCTTGACCAACCTGAGTAAGCTTTGATGCGCTCTTAGCGTCCTGTTCCTCGAATTGTTTAATGTCGGCACCACCAACAAAGAACTTGTCACCAGCTCCAGTGAGGATAACAACCTTGGTATCATCTTGATCAAGTCCAGTAAATATCTCCATGAGTTTGGCAAAGACTTCCGGGTTTAGAGTATTTGCTGGTGGATTATTAATTGTGACTGTGGCAACTTGCTTCTCTTTTGCTAGTTCGACTAATGGCATTATCTTCTAGCTCCTACGACAGATAGAAAGTCATCCTATAGAGTTTTGAGGTTCCTTTTACAGTTTGTTATGTTTAAAATTTTAATTTGAAACAAGTAATATTAGGTCACTTGTTAGTGGTCTGTAAATATTATGAATTCCGTGCAGAAATTTAGATACAATGTAAATAAAAAATCAATATCATAGACGACTTAAATAAGGAATTTCTAGCTACGGAATGATTATAACTCGCCATTGTAAATAATTGTCTGGTTCCTTTTCGGGAATTTCGAATAGGAACTGGGCTATAGATTGCGGGTGCAATGCTATGAGTAAAAGTAGTCAGAGTACTACACAAAAGAGCCGAAAACCTCGCCAACGCACAATTAATTCTGATATACCAGAGGACTTACCCGAAGCCCTTTCTTGGCTTCGTAAACTCTTAGGGACCATATATTCAATGAACATTGAAGGAATTACGCGTTTGAAAACGCAATTCGATCAAATTTTTGATGATCATGTTTCAGAATTTGACAGTAAAATTGGGAAGATTGACCTGGAGAATCCGAAACAATTTCAGAGATATTTGTATGCAAAGGATATCTTGGGGCATATTTTGGCGGTATGTAAATATCTTGAACGTATTATGGATGTGAAGAAACTAACTCAAGGTTCATCCTCACGCAAACAGTCAACTGAATCCTTGGCTGATTCTTTACAAAAGGAATTAACAAGTGAACTTCGAACCTTTTCAGAGCGATTAGAACAAACCCAAGGAATTCTGGTTAACTGATTCTTCTATGAACCTTATCGATAATTCTAACTCGATTTTAGAGAGGACTTCTCGATGAACTCTTCAATTTCAATTTCTACATTATCAGCTCTTAGGAAGATGGGAACATTTGTCATTCCCGTTGCGATATAACTGGAGAGAAGCCATTCACCTGGTCCAAATTCTAATGTCTTTTCAAGAATGCCCTGGTCAACAAGAAAAGTACTACTGACTACTGTTCGGTCATAGGGGCGTGGTAAGGTACCCACAAAGAAGGTGTGCAACTGTTGGAGGGCACTAGTATTTAGATGTGCGATGCGTTGTGTGGCAATACAAACACCCAGGCCATATTTTCTTCCCTGCCGGAGTAATTGTTCCACTTGATAACTGGATTCCCGTTCGACTGGACTAATCCCACGTCCTCCAATCTGAGGAATGAATTCTTGTGCTTCATCAAAAACGAATAGGATGTAAGGTTTAACCTGGAACCGTTTCTTCCGTGCTAACAGGACTTGACTTGTTATTGAAATGACTAGTTGACGGATTGTGCTTGGGTCAGCAATGCTGAAACAAATTAGACGGTCGTCACCCTCAATTAATTGGTTCAGACTGTCCATGGTAAATGCTTGTTTATCCTGTTTTGCTGGTTGAGAGGCAGCCTTACTAATTTTTGGTATTTGAATAGCTTGTGACCGAGTAGTAGCCCACGCGTATAACTGAGATCGATCGGAAACACGAAATTGGTCTACTGCAGCTTTTGCTGTCATGTCAAGGAAGGTTACAAAGGCTTGGTCAACGGGCTCCTCTTCGTTGTGTCCTTCCTGGGTTAGATACTGT
>JABXGU010000721.1 GCA_016550415.1 archaeon
ATAGGTCTTATCAATTATCGAAAATCATATAGGCACTAACACCCCTAGATGGGGTCTCATAGATGAAATCTCGGAGGAAAGAGAAATGAATCTCAAAAAGGCGATAATAGCTGGAATCTGTGGAGGCATTGTGAACGTTATCTATTCCATGACAGTTTGCACACGACTAATTACTCCTTGGCTCAAAGGCGTCACTGGGGAAGCTCTCTGGAAGCCTGAGACTGGACTTTATTTACCTACGATGATTGTCTTTGGTTTTGCCATATGTATCCTCTGGGCTCTTGGCTATGCGCTACTATACAAAGGAATCCCGGGAACTGGCCTCATGAAAGGAGTAGCTTATGGAATTGCCCTTTGGCTACTCGGCCTCTTACCCCACACCACGGCATTGTATCTACACACAAACATTTCACCAGAGGTCATCTGGGTCTTCCTCACAGCTAACGGCTTGTTTAGAGGGATAATCCTCGGATTAACGTTTGCAGCCACCTACAAAGAGAAACCAGAGAGCAAGGAAGAATTGCGAGTTTGAACCTAAACCCATGTAATGCTTACTGAAACTATTCATTGGTTTCTCGCTTTCAATAGTTTGAGGGCTGCCGTTTTCGCCGCGAACTCAGCCGTCTGCTTATCATTGGCGCTTCCAATTATGATTACATCATCTTCTTCTGGCTTCAGTTTTGCCACAAGCATATCGTGGATCGACTGGATGCTTCGGAAAACATCCTCGCTTAGCCCAGGCATCGTTAGCCTGTTACTTCTAAAAATGAGTGTTGTGGCCCCCAGAGCGCCTGCTTTAATCGAGGCATCCCGCTGCTCCAAACCATATTTCACAGAATCAGCTGCGTCTCTGACGAGAACGGCTATATTGCAGGGGCCTACGGTCAAAGAACTCTCAGGAACCTCCATTCCCTCACTGAGACTAGACCTCAGGTCGGATAGTACTTCCTTGCCGAATTCTGAGAGGATTATGCCGGCCCTTGAGACCTCAACGACATCCTCATTTCTCAGATGCCTGACCAATGTTCGTGTTTCACCCTCACCCAGCCCCAATATTTTTGAAAGTCTTATTCGACCAACAGGTTTCCCAACACCCAGAGTCTCCATAGTCTGGATGATATGAACCTCAGTAAACATAGGCGTTCTTCCAGGCGCCAATTTCCCTGAGACTCTTTCAATGACTCCTAGAGACTTCGTCTCCATCACCTTCTGATAGTATCGCTTGTTTGATCTTAAATATTCTAGTAAAGGTTATATACTTGGATAGATAATCCAACCATGACTAAATTGAAAATCCTAAAAGTCTCCCTCATCGCAACCCTAGTAGCCCTCTGCGTGGCAACAAATTACGCCCTAATCGGAGTCTACAACGTAAAGGTGATGGATTTCATAGTTTTCGTAGGGGGTTTTTGCTTCGGACCAATCGCGGGGGCCCTAATTGGAGTCCTTTCGTGGGCGGTTTACGGCGTAATAAATCCATACGGTTTCATACCGCAGATGTGGCTTGCAACGATGTTCTCCGAACCAATCTATGGTTTGATTGGTGGCTTCCTCAGCAGGAACGTTGACTCAACTGATTTTAACGATAGACATCTCCAGCTGAGCATTTTATTTGGAGTTGTAGGATTTATTTCAACGTTGATTTATGACTTAATCACGAATGTTGTTTACGCGTTGACATTTGGTATCCCGACTATTGTTGCTATCATTCTTGGCACACCGTTCACAATCTTACATGAACTCAGCAACACCACCATTTTTGTAATCGGTTCGGTTCCGTTGATAATTGCCGTAAGGAATTCTTTAGGAGTGGAAAAGTTTGGCTTTTTTGCGAAATAAGTGGGCCCTAGTTGCGCTTGTGATCCTTTGCTGGGCAATAGTCGCCTCTTCTGCCTTTGGATACTACCATTATCAGTATACGGATTTGGTGGCTAGGATTGGCGGAATGCCGGCTTCTATCAACTTGGGTATCGATTATGCCAATGGAACTCGACGGTGGTTTAACGGAACAATTGGAGCTACTATTTATGATGCTATGATACAAGCTGGGTGGGATGTTGAAGCCACATCATTTGGGGTTATGGGCTTATACGTAACCGCAGTCAACGGTGTTGAGGAATCAGCAGAGGAGTTCAAATATTGGGGCTGGTGGACATGGACAGAATATGGGTGGGCACACGGAGGTTCTGCATGTGACAAGTATATCGTTAGTGCTGGAGAATCCATTGTTTGGTACTATTCATATTGCGACCCAACAACGTGGGAAATGACCCCTCCTCCCTAGCTAGATAACAACAACCCTTACGGATACGGATTCTGGTTTCTTTGGATAAGATATCTAAAAAAAAAGTACTATTGTGCCTATATCGTACGAAGCCCCGCGCATTAAAAGCTTCTACGGACTTACAATATTAAGCTGCAATTCATAAGTCAAATTTTCTCTCAAATCGTTTTTGGAAGATTGGAGAAGAAAATTAATGTCGACTCTTCCAAAAAACCATATTAAAAGATATCGACAATTTAGCCAAAAACTGGCAAATCCACGTGTTCTTGCTGAGTTGAGGAACCTTTTCGAAAGAAGATACTCCTTGCCTGAGTTGTTAGAATGGCTTCACAATAAGGTAGAATGGAGCAAAGGCGACATAAGACGACACCACGACCCCATAAAAATACTGGAATACGGAAAAGGAAAATGCGGAGAATTCGGTATTCTATTCACAGCTCTCTGCCTAGCACACGACTATCGTGCAAGGCTGATTCTCGACATGTCCGATCACGTCTGGACAGAGGTGTGGAACAA
>JABXGU010000722.1 GCA_016550415.1 archaeon
CTCCTTCACCTGCGGTAAATCTGTGAGAAATATGAGAACTAGGAATGCAAAGAAGAAGGCAGCTAAGCCTTCAATTAGAAAAACCCAAGGACGCCCATAGACAGCAGCAAGAATACTTCCAGGAATAAGGGCAATAGTACTGGATATCTCACTTAGCATACCAAAACGTCCCCAAAATGCTCCATACTGCTTTTTCTCTGTGTCATTAGGCATAGCGACACGGTAATTATTATCAAACCAAGCACCCCATGCTCCACTTATTTGAGAAGCACCAATGCCACCAAGTGCATAGACAAAGACAAGGAAGAGGAAGGGAGTTTGGGATGTAATAAAGGAGACGAAGATGAACTGAAAACCAAAGCAGACATTCCCTATGAAGATGACATAACGGTGACCAATCCAATCGCCAAGGGCGCCACTAGGATAGTCAAGAAGGGTTTGGATTACCATTTGGATTACAATGAGGGGACCAACTATAGCCAGCCCTAGGATGTAATTTCCTCCTCCAACTGCTTCTGCAATGAAAATCAAATAAAAGGTTGTACTTAGAGTGAAGACGAAATTAGCAAAGGGAACGAGGATGACTAATTTTCTAGCTAATTGTAGTGCTTCCTTAGTAGGCTCAGTAAAACCAAGAAAATCTGCTTTTAATACCAACCTATTAATCTCCAAGTGCTGACCGAAGTCGTGGCATTCATAGAACACAAGACGGTTATAAAGTCAAATCACTTGATGAGGTCACAAGTCGTGTTCGCTTTATGTGACTATTCCTCATTTAGAAACAACAAATAAAGGCGAAGTCTTATTTTAGAAAAGACTATCTAAATCACTTGAAGGTTTTACAGGTTGGTGGATGCCTGTATAATTAGGAAGTAAAATTGTTAACAAAATTTTAATTGCCTAATTTTTAACTCGATTCATATGTTTGTTTTACTTACTGGATCTTTTGGCAATGTTGGAGAATCCACACTCATTGCACTATTAGAGCGTGGGCATCGTGTCAGGTGTTTTGACCTGAAAAACAAGACTAATGAGAAGACACGAAGAAGCTTGATAAAGTTAGGGGATTTCGAAACTATATGGGGCGACATTCGGAACTCTGATGCTGTCAAATCTCTTGTTGAGGGAATTGATTGTATTATTCATACTGTGGCAATTATTCCACCTGCAAGTGATAGGAATCCTGAATTGACACGACAGGTGAACATTGATGGAACTAGATATCTCATTGAAGCGGCTGAAGCCTGTGATAACATGCCTAAGATTATCTTTACAAGTTCTGTAGCAACCTTTGGTCATGTCACACCACAGAATCCCTTCAGAAAAGCCGATGACCCCCAACATGTAACCGACCTCTATACAGAGACCAAGATTGAATGTGAGCACCTACTGAAAAACAGCAAACTCCCTTGGACAATCCTAAGATTTGGAGCAGTCAGCCCAATACGTCTAGGCTGGGATATTGACCCGATAATGTTTGAGGTCCCCCTCGACCAACCCATCGAATGGGTTCACACACGAGATGTGGGCATGGCATGCGCAAATGCAGTAACTGCAGATACAGTTGGCAAAGTGCTGCTAATCGGAGGAGGACCACAGTGCCAAATGACCCAACGAGAATTCTACACCAGACTATTAGACGCAATGGGTATTGGCATGCTACCTGATTCAGCCTTTCGCAAAGCAACAAAAGAATCTGAATATTTTCACACAGCTTGGATGGATACAAAAGAATCCCAAAGGTTACTCCAATTCCAGACACGAAGCCTAGAAGACTATATCGAAGACATTAAGAGACAGGCAAAATGGAGATGGCGCTTCGTCCGACTAATTCGTCCAATAGTGCGAAGACAACTCCTCTCGAAATCACCATACTATCATAAAGCATCTAATAACGAACCAGGTTCATAGAACGCAAGCACTTTTGATTGACGTTGAATCTCTTACTTTTCGAATGCCTATTCTTTACACTAAGATATCTTTACTCAGTTGATTCAACTCCTTGAATCCCCAACCTACAAGAAGCAAACCAATAACCCATGTAAATAGATAAAAAGGATTCCTGATTCCACAAGGATGATAGAATAGACTTGTAGCAACTATTTCTACCGAAAAAAGTGTATCAGTTGTGACACGAGATATGGTCAATGTAAAGTTTTCACTGAAATAAAACCAGTTTGCTGGTGTTAGAGATATACTGGAATTGCTTAGATCTAGTTGGGTGGGGTGAGTTATATTGAGGAGGATTTCATTTCCATTGTTGGCAAGCATTACTGAAACTGGAATCCCTTGGGTTTCAAGATACATTAAGGTGATACTAGCAACATCTCCAATCACTAGCTTGGATACCGGATTCAAAGAGGAGAGATTACCACTGAATACCTGATCAAGGACGATTTCTTCATAAAGTCCACAGCCTGAATACACAATAACATCTATGGTTGTCCATGCTTGACCAACGCAAATGACTAAGACACCAGTCAGAATGGCAATCCCAGCCAGCCAAGCCTTGCGTCGAGAAGAAGAATACCATTTATTTTTCACAGAAAACCAGCCTC
>JABXGU010000723.1 GCA_016550415.1 archaeon
ACTATAACTAATCAGCTGCAATCAGGATTCGCAACCGACACGCTAATTGTCTCAACTGGGGGAGGCAACCAGTTTGGTCCTGGCGCAAGTCTAACAACTGACACTGATTTCACTTTGCTGGTTAATGATACCCAAATAATAAATGAAATAGAAGGCGTTGCAACTTCAATGCCGATTATTCGACAGGCAAGCTATATCAAATCGGGTGAAAGAACGATTATATCCTATGTGGTGGGTATACATTTCGCCACGTATGCTGACATTTACCGTAGCACCTTTGTAGCTGAAAGAGGAGAACTGCCTCGTAATCCTGAGAATGACATGGTTGTGGTTGGAAAACGAGTAAGTGACCGTTGGGATAATGGAACATTATTTATCGATGTAAATGAGACTGTTGAAATCATCTGGGTTAACGCAACGATGCGCCCACCGAAAAATGAAACCTATTCGGCTCAGGTTGTAGCTGTTCTTGAAGAGGTGGGTGGTTTCAGCTTCGTTGGTCCTTCTGATACGGCGGTTTATATTCCAATCTCCCAAGCTCAGAGTTTCTTTGGAACCGATGAGGTCGATACGATAATTGTGCAGTTAGTAAATGATGATGACGCAACGATTGAGAGTGTCTCTGATGCCATAGAAGAGGCTTTCAGCGGTCAAGTTTCAGTAACGTCTGCAACAGCGGTGCTAAATATCGTCTCGAATATTTTTTCTACAATAGAACTTTTCCTAGGTGGAATTGCCGCCATCTCGCTTCTGGTAGCGGGGATAGGTATAATGAACATCATGATTGTTTCATTGATGGAGCGCACACGCGAAATTGGCATACTGAAAGCCTTGGGCATGAAGAGTCGAACAGTTCTTGCTATCTTCTTAAGTGAAGCAGTGATTGTTGGTTTGCTGGGTGCAACATTTGGCATAGGCTTAGGCTGGGTCCTAGCAAACGTGGCTGCAAGAATCTTTACTGGAGGAGGCTTTGCTGTTGCAGGGGAAGGAGGTAGAGTCTCAGGTCAATTTGCCATAACACCTATTGTAACTCCAACAGTACTGCTGGGTGCTCTGGGTTTCGGCGTAGTCGTCAGCATAATCTTTGCCCTATATCCTGCTTGGCGAGCCTCAAGACTAAAACCAGTAGACGCACTAAGATACGAGTAACAACTCCGAAGATTTGCTTATGGCGGATAAAATTGCATAAAAGAATCTCTGATGAAGAATCCGTCAGTTCCAGGTCCTGTATACTTGGCTGAGGGGTGAAAGAAGGTTACAAATGCGTCCATACCATTATATATCTGCTTCAATTTGTAGCCGGAGGGGTAGTGTATCTCAAATGTGCGAGCTTGGATGTCGCCGTATCCTTCAATCAGTATGGCTGAAGGGGGGAGGCTTTTTTTCTGGGAGAGAGGTACGCTGCCTTATAGCTACACTTCTAAATCAGTTTTATACTTGATTATTTTTGTAAGGTTAATCAGGTATTGTTGATTAGATTCTTAGAAGTATTAGTATTGTTTGGAAAGACATGACCGCGATTGATAGGAAGAAGGAGTAGAACTGGCAGAAGAGTGTCTTTTGATTTTCCACTCAAAAGGTAGAAGGTTGTTCCAATGTTTAAGAATACATAAAATGCACCCATAGTTAGCAGGATTGACGCTATCGCCCCACCACGCGCATAAATTATCAAGTCTTTGCATTGCCTTTGAGTCATTTTCGGCGTTGAAGATACAGAACCACTGCCATGGGCACAACTACCAAAACAAGAGAAACACCGATCAAAACAATCACAAAATCAAATCCAGTTACCCCGAAGGTTACTGGATCAATTCCGAATAACGCAAATATTGGATCAAGCACACTTCCTTTGCCTGACATGTTGGCAATGGCTGACATGTGGGCCCCTAAGCTTCCAGCTATGACCATAAAAAGAAAACCTAATACCCCCAAACAGG
>JABXGU010000724.1 GCA_016550415.1 archaeon
GGTACATCACTGAACTCGGAATTGAAGTCTATCAGATACGTCCAGTTAGTTCAATCTACCAAATACTTGCCCGTAACTTCTGGTTTGGAGGCTTTGTATCAATGTCTGTTGGGTGTGTAATGATAGGACTAGCTGCTGTCACCTTCGGTTTAACCGTAAGTATCATCGGCATAATTCTGGGTTTCTTGGCTCTTGTTTTCGGGCAAGCTGCACTTTACATTCTCTGGGCAGGGCTAGCTTGTCTAGCCTTCTGGATTGGACGCAATGAAGGTATTCTTGAAATCTCTGACGCCATTGAAGTCAAATTCGCACGCATGCCAATCGATATTATGCCCTCCTATGTTCAACAATTTCTGACTTTCATCCTCCCTGTCATATATATCTCGACAGTTCCTACTATGCTACTACTAGGTCAACTTCCACTCGGGTTTGGCCTATTCTATCTAGCAATAGCTATCGCACTACTTCTGTG
Source organism: archaeon (assembly GCA_016550415.1). The sequence continues at coordinate 473 of JABXGU010000724.1, forward strand.
TTGGAGTCTAATGTTCCAATTTCTATGGGGCAGGGGATTGAGACGATATCAACCTGTAGGAGGCTAGGAAATATGCAATTTCGAGCTAGAGTTAACAGTTACTTGGCAGTTGCACGAATTTCCTTTCGTAACGTACGTCAGTACACAGTGGATTTCCTGACAAATTTTGTATATTTCCCAGCAGAACTCATAGCTCTCTTCTTTGTCTACTCAACAGTCTACTGGCAAGTGTATGTTCTTGATGGCACAACAACCATAGGTGGATTCACTCTTCTTCAATTGATTAGTTACCTATTCATCACACTAACTATTCAAAGGACACTACCTCAGTATCGTATGAGCCGTGATATTGAAAGAGACATCGACCAAGGGCAACTAGTAGCCTATCTCTCCAAGCCCATGGGCTATGCTGGATATCGCTTCTTCCGAGAATTTCCCCGCTCTCTCATCTACCTTTTCTTTGGGGCCCTAACCTACTTTGCAGGCATGTTACTCTTTAATCTCAACACACCAAACCCCTACAACCTTCTACTCTTTATTCCTCTGTATCTTGGTGCGTATATCATAACCTACCTGCTAATCTTCACAATGTCTTTGGCAACCTTTTGGACAGGGAGACAGTGGTGGCTTCGCAACCTCGTAACACTTGTCACTCTCATCGCTGGCGGTGGTCTAGTTCCTCTAACATTCTTCCCTACAGCCATCCAGCAGATCCTAACCCTACTACCCTTCCAATATTGTTATTTCATCCCTGTAGCTGTTCTACAGGGCTTCTATAATCCTTATCAGTTGAGTCTAATAATCCTAATAGATGCTGCTTGGCTAATGATTCTGTATGTGATAATGCGACTTGTATGGCGTCGTGGTCGCCACCGCTATGAAGGCGCTGGTGGATAGACAAGTCAATCCAGCTTTGCCTAAATAATAAGTCGTTTAAGGCTAAGATGGCATTTTTCTAACTGAAAATACATTTTCTATGGGGTCTTGCAATGGTTGGGGGTAAAACACAAGTTAAACAGATTACGATTAAAAGGATATTTGCTTTTGGACTGCTTTTTGTATTATCCTCCTTCTTCATTTCAACTGGAGTTGAGTCTCCGTCTTTGAGACAGATACAAGGGTCAGTGCAAGATTATCATTTTGACCCTACGGGACCCTATGTGGATGAACTCATTTTCCAAATCTACGAAAGACAAGATGGAGGAGGAATTCCTATTCCGGTATATCCAGACGTAGATTATTTTGTAGAACCTTTTTACGATTCGTCTATTGCCGCTGAATTCAGTGCAGATCCATTTTACAATGTAACTTTGGCCCAGAGGTTGGGCTATGGACAATTGGCGATAAACTGTGCCCGTTATCCCTTCTCTATCCCTGCTTTTCGTAGAGCCCTTGCCTATGCCTTGGATAAACATACAGCAGCTGAAAGAATGTGGAGCGATTTAGGCTTCGCACTTGACAATCCTATAATTTCTTCATATGGTGTTTGGCAAAACGAAAACGTAACAGATTTTGGTTATATGAAGTCAGATATTCAGGCTGCTAGAAGTGAATTGGCGGCTGCTGGTTTCAAGGACCTTGATGGGGATGGATACGTTGAAGCCCCTAATGGTAGCGGCTTCGCTTTTCGTCCAATCTTTTTTCATGTCGGTACTAATTGGCAATGGATGTTAATTGCCGCAATTGATAACTGGAGCCAAGCCGGGATTCTCGTAGAACCAATTATTGTAGAAACCTATGAATTGTTAGACATGGTCTA
>JABXGU010000725.1 GCA_016550415.1 archaeon
CTGGGGAAAATAGCTCGTCTAATGAACAGTACCGTGTAATAAATGATACAGCAAATGGTGGTGATATAGACACACTTTTTGCACAGCCAACACGGACAAATCATAGGGAATCAGTAATGTTTTGGCAGGATTTCACAGCTACAAATATCAACAATGTGACCATCCAACATCGCAGTAGGGCAACAGGCAACCGAGCCTTAATCCTTCTCTATGGTCTAAATTCCAGTATTTCAGAGGACACTGCACTTCCTTTAGGCTCAACCTCATACATAGCCTATATTGACCCAATTACTGACCCTGATACACTCGAATACTGGAACACATATGCAGTCTACACGGTTCATCTTTCAAATCTATCAAATATCTACCATCATTATCGTATCCATTGGGAGATCACTGAATGGCAAGGAAATCCAGATGCTAAACTCTATGTTTCCTATTGTCGTGTTACAGAATCCACAACACCAACGACAAGCACCACACCAACTATACCTCTCTATGGGCTTCCTGGCTTCATGCAAGGTCTCATTATCATTGGAATAATAGGTGTTGCCTTAACGGTTGGCCTTGTTCTGTTCGATTTGAGACGAGAAGGGAAAATATGAACTCAATCAGAGATATGTGGAAATACCAGTAGAACGTATTAAGCAGTTCAAAGAAAACCTGAATACGTTGAGGTGAATTTGATGGATTCAGATATTCCCTCTTGTGCCTGGAAGATGCCACTAACAGGAGCTCCCATAAAACCAGGAAAACCTCGTGGATATCCACTTCGATTAATTTTACGTATGATACCTGTATACCTTAGACTTCGCAGAAAGGCGAGACGCGCCAAGAAGGAGGGCAAACCCTCGCTTGGAATTAATATTACAGGAGCGATTGATGACGGGTATAACCAAGGTGTACCGATAGGCGGATTTGGGTCAGGTAGTATTGGGCGTAGTTACTTGGGTGATTTCGCTCGTTGGCATCTTCGAATTGGCAAACATGAGTATACTCCTTCTTTGCCTAATCAGTTTCATCTCCGAATTAAGCAGAAAAATGATTTAATGGTAAAAACACTCAACCCACGAATACCTCGAGGGGAGCGTCTCTCTCGTTGGAATTGGGGGTTGAATCCAAATCGAGCAATCTATTATGCTCTATTTCCTCGGGCTTGGACAGAATACGATTTCTCTGACTATGGCATTAGAGCAACCTGCCAACAACTATCACCAATCATAGCCCATAATTATCGAGAGAGTTCTTTTCCTGTTGGCATTTTCTCTTGGAACATTAGGAATGTGACAAACGATGACATCGATATTGCAGTTATGTTAACTTGGGAGAATGCTATCTCCCCAACTAGCACATTTACCAAGGAGGACATCCACAGGGTTGGGAAATCGAGGAATGGGCATCTTGCATTGGAGCTGGCCAATGAGCATACACGTGACGGATACCCGGTCTCCTTTGGCTTAGCAGTGCAAGGAGATAGAAATTCAGAATTGTCCTGTGCGGACTCGTTCAACACAGAGGGTAATGGTTCAGAGGTCTGGGATGATTTCCAAAGAGAAGGAGAACTCTCATCGAAGCCAAAAACATCAATTGATACACCTCGCCGTACCGGAGCTGCTTTGTGTTCTAAGACTGAGATTCCTCCAGGTGAAACAGCAGAACTTGTCTTTTCCATATCTTGGGATATTCCCATCATGGAGTTTGGTCTTGGTAGACGGTGGTATCGTCGCTACACTCGGTTCTTTGACACAAGTGGAAATAATGCAATACCAATAGCTGAACTTGCACTGAAGAAGTGGCGTGACTGGGAACAAATGATTATTGATTGGCAAAAACCCATTATTGAATCCGATAAACCTGACTGGCTAAAATCTGCCCTTTTCAATGAACTCTACTATCTAGTCGATGGAGGCACATCTTGGGAAAATGGAGAAGTAGAGAAAGGACCAAGAAAAGACGGCATAGGACACTTTGGGTATCTAGAATGCTATGATTACCCCTTTGTCAACACTTTGGATGTCCATTTCTACGCCTCCTTTGCCCTAGCAATAAATTGGCCAGAAATTGAAAAGAGCATACAATACGATTTTGCTGCCATCGTACCAATGGACGATACTCGTCTTGTGGATTTACTTTTTGAGAAGAAACAGGTTCATAGGAAGCCACGTGGAGCAATACCTCATGACCTCGGAATGCCATTAGAAGACCCATGGTTTGCTCCCAATGCATATAGGGTCCAAGATGTAGGGCGCTGGAAGGATCTCAACAGTAAATTCGTTCTACTAGTCTACCGTATCTTCACTCTAACTAATGATGAAGCGTTTTTACGAAAATGCTGGTCTTCAGTACTTGAAGCAATGGAATATCTAGAAGCCTTTGATAGGGATGGGGATGGCCTACCAGAGAATGAGGGCTTTCCCGATCAAACCTATGATGTTTGGACAATGAAGGAGGTAAGTGCCTACTGCAGTGGTTTGTTCTTGGCTGCATCTGAAGCGATTGCTGTCATGGCTGAAAGACTAGGTGAGAATGCTGTAGCTGACAAATATCAGCAGCTTGCAAAGCGTGGTAAGAAAATCTTCGATGAAAAACTATGGAATGGGGAATACTATAACTTCGATAGTAGCAAAGGCAAACATAGCGACAGTATCATGGCTGATCAATTGGCTGGTCAGTGGTTTGCTCATGTTTGTGGTCTAAGTCCAATAGTGTCTCATGACAAAGCAAGGAAGGCTCTTCAGACCATTTTCAAATACAATGTAATGGGCTTTGTTGATGGCATGATGGGCGCAGTTAATGGTATGCGTCCTGATGGTAGAATCGATGGGTCAAGTATCCAAAGTGCTGAGGTGTGGGTTGGCACATCCTATGCTGTTGCAGCACTCATGATTCAAGAGGGCTTATTGGATGAAGGCTTGAAGACAGCGGAAGGAGTCTATCAGGTCATATACAAGAATCGTGGGTACTGGTTTAGAACCCCTGAAGCTTGGACAAAGAAGGGTAACTTTAGAGCATCGATGTACATGAGACCACTAACAATATGGGCAATTCAGCACGCACTATCTTCAGTGAAATCCTAGTCTAATCCCCTTATCATTATCTTGTGGGGTAA
>JABXGU010000726.1 GCA_016550415.1 archaeon
TACATAACATTAACCCTCTCAGTCACATACTTCACAGTGGCTAAATCATGTGTAATATACAGGTAAGCAAAATCCTCTCTTTCCTTCAGGTCTTTCAAGAGGTTCAGTATTTGAGCTCGAATGGATACATCTTGCGAAGATACCGGCTCGTCTAGGAGAATTAGCCTTGGATTGGGAACCAGTACTCGTGCAATTGCTATTCTCTGCCTTTGCCCCCCGCTGAACTCAGCAGGATTCTTCCCATCATCATTTCGATTTAATCCAACGGCCTCTAGTGCCTGATAGACTCTTTCTCTGATCTCCTCCTTGGGTAACGCCCGGTCCACCGAAAGTGGCTCACTCACGATATTTTTGACCTTCATTCTTGGGTCAAGGGAAGAAAACGGGTTTTGGAAGACGGGTTGAACTTCTTTACGGTATTGTGCCAGCTCCTTTAGACTGCACTTCGTAATATCCTTTCCTCTATACAAGATATGACCGCCGGTTAAATCCTCCAGCATTAAAAGTAACCTCATTATCGTTGTTTTGCCACAACCGGACTCACCCACCAATCCAATGCTTTCTCCGAAGTGAATCGACAAGTCTACCCCATCGACCGCTTTTACCCATCCATCTATTCTTGACCGGATTATTCCCTTGATCACAGGGAAATACTTTTTGATTCCTTTAGCTTCTAGGATTACCTCTTTCATCACGATTTCTCTGGGTACCAGCATCTTAAAGAGCGACTATTTTGTAGTGTCACAAGCTGAGGTTCCTCATCCACACATTTCTCACTGCACTTCGCACAACGGGGAGCAAATCTGCAGCCCTCTGACGACCTACCAAGTCCACTAGGTGGTTGTCCTGGAATCGTGGTTAACCTATCAACATCCACTTCGAGTTTTGGCACAGATTTTAGCAGAGCATCTGTGTAAGGGTGAGCCGGATGATCAAAAATATCCCGTGTTGAAGCCGTCTCAACAATCTTGCCGGCATACATCACTGCTACTCGATCGCAAATGGTAGCGACAATTCCAAAGTCATGCGTAATAAATATCATGGCCATGCCAAATTGTCTCTGAAGGTCTTTTAGGAGTTCTAAGTACTGTAACTGTATGGTCACATCTAAAGATGTGGTAGGTTCATCAGCAATGAGTAAACTAGGCTGACATGATATGGCTATTGCACCAGCAACTCTTTGTTTCATGCCCCCGCTGAGCTGATGTGGATAATCATTTTTCCGTTGTTCCGCTGCTGCAATCCTCACTAGTTTCAGCAATTCTATCACCCTAGCCATAATCCTGGTTCTCTCGAGTTTGGCATGGATAGCTACTGCTTCCCCTACTTGGCTTCCCACTGGAAACAGGGGGTTCAATGAGCTTTGTGGGTCTTGAAGGATCATAGATATTTCCCTACCTCGAAGCTTCCGCACCTCTTTCTCTTTCATGGATATAATATCCCTGCCTTTGTAGAGTATCTTCCCTCCAACAATTTGTCCTGGTGGCGGCACCAATTTTAAGATAGACAAACCGGTAATGCTCTTACCACATCCGGACTCACCGACAAGACCTAGAGTTTCATTCTCGTTAACGTGAAAACTCACTCCGTCAACCGCTTTTAACGGCGGGTCTCCTATCATAAAATGTGTTCTTAGGTCGATTACCTGTAGTAGTGGTTCACTCATAAGTGTATTCTTTTAATCCCGTGAGACAAGACAACCAACGTCGGCTGTAAAGAGAAGCAAATGACTGCTGACTTATCTGGCTTGTATTTTGGTTCGTAATTCCGGATTAAGATGCTCATTGAGTCTGTCTCCCATCATATTAAAACAAAGAACGACCACGAGGATGGCTGCGGATGGAATTAGGCAAATCCACGGAGCTCTGAGCAGAAATGGCCTTCCCATAGAAATCATGTTGCCCCAGTCGGGGATAGTTGTAGGGATACCAATACCCAA
>JABXGU010000727.1 GCA_016550415.1 archaeon
GGTCTTGCCTTCTAGCAATCAGGTCGCCAATCAAAGCGGTCTATTCTGGTTCAATTATAACTTTTCCGCAAAACCCATTGAGGTTAGCGCGCGCATGTTACACGCAAGGTTCAATTTTCTTTTCATAGAAGCAACTCTTATTATGGGTTGATATCAGCTTGTATCCTGAGGATTCATAAAGACTTCTTGCCTCAATATTAAAATCTAACGTGTGACACCCTATCGAATTCAATCCCCGTTCTACTGCCCATTCATCCGCTTTCGCCAGCAATTTCCTTGCCAGCCCTTTTCTCCTGTACTTGGGGATAACGTGGAGATTATAGATCCATACAAGTTGCTCCTTGAACTTGTAGAAGGGCTTCCTCTCTGCAAGCCAGATTAGTCCTGCTAGCTCTCCCTCAAGGGTATTTGCGAAAAAAGTCATATGGTCTTCACTCCATGGATCAAGGGGATCTGCTGCTTCGAATTCCCTGAACTTCTTTCTCGCTTCTTCCTCAGGGATGTTCTGACCTCGGATGAAATCGTGTTTGAATGATTCAAAGTTTAGCTTGTCGAAGAAGTCCATGTCAGTCTCTTTCTCCAAGGTTCTGATTTTGAAGTCCATCTTCGTAATGACCCTCAAACAATAGAATACTGGTCATGGGACTAAACTATTCTGTATAAAAGTGACCACATGGTTGGTCATGCATGTATGCTTCCTCTCTGTCTATATAACACAAGGTATTCTTCATTCATGGAGATGTGACAAGGAAAGTGCCAATAGCAGTATCGATCCTATTGTTCGTGATAATACCGATAACAGTGTATTTGTCAGTCTCTCCACCTTAGATGAAAGAGCGCAAAGAAGAACAGAGTAAAGATAAAGCGACAGACAGAGATACGACATAGCGCTTGGAATGCGTGCATACGCCTTTCTCTTCAGATGAGTGGAGAGAGTAATAGCCATCCTCCAATGACTACTTCAAATATAATCGCCGACAGACCACCGATACTTGTGAAGTCTCTGAATCTGAGCTTTGCAAGCTTTATTCCAGTACTAACGCCAACGAGAATGCTGGCGGCAATTCCCAACCATCCAATAATTTGAGGTGCAACTCCATAGGTAACTAACACGATTGAATAAGCGAGTGTACCAATGGACCATAAGATCATTGCAAATTTGAATCTAGAGTCTTTTGCTTTGAAAGTGGTGCAAGCTAAATCACTTAACGGCTTTTTCTCAGCACCATCAATAGAGTATTGTCTTGCTATGTTGAGAAGTCCCCAGTAGCTCGGTTCATTGTAAAATTGGATTAAGCCTTCTCCTATCCGACAGATAGTCCAAACAATTCCCAGCATTATGTTATATGGACTAAAGGCAATAAACAACAATATAGAGAGTGCAATGACGCATCCATGTTCTATAAGCGCTAATACGATGCTTGTCTGAAATTTCCTTGGATTTCTGTGAATTTTCTGCAGGTCAGCGTCTGGATCATAATCATCTTTTTCCATCAAATAGCCTGAAGCTCCCATTACAAGGTTTAGAACCAAAATAAACAGAAAAAGAAAGCCAGATAAGACCATTTCAACAATCAAAGGGAAGTCTCCATTTTCTTCTTTTCCTCTTGCATACTTGCCATTATGATTTCGCTCCCATATGATTTCATATGTGAAGGACTATTCATTGCCCTCCAAGGGGAAGGCTGAGACGGTTGGACACGGTTCTCTATAGCCGCGCACATCACTTTGATTCATCAAACAGTTTGTTGACAAATTTACATCCACGATTCTCTGACGGCGCGTGCTCATTGAAAAAACACATTTTTGTGGGCTCTTCTTTTGAGTATTTCAGACAACCCCAACATTGGCTAAGCAAGCGAACCTTGTGCTTGTCCCTGTACTCTTTGCATAATTCAACAGCTTTCTCCAGAGGAATATTATTCGGCATAAAGCAGGTTTTCCGCTAGAAGCATAATAACTTTACGCGCGCGCATGATTGATTGACGCGATGATTCACTCATTTACAGTTATGATGAGTTTCCCTTTAACGTGGCCTTCTTCGAGGTAGCGGATTGCGTCTGGGACCTGTTCTA
>JABXGU010000728.1 GCA_016550415.1 archaeon
CCTAACCTAATCTTGATTGGTGTAGCGGGAGTAGTAGCACTAGTAGTCGGCATAGCCGTTACTTATCTAATCATGAGACGGAAGGGGCGATAGCTCGTTCCTTCAGTCTCTCTCTTTTTTTTCTAGAATTCAGCGAGAAGTTCAAATCAAAGATTCCTTTACCGAAAGGTTTAACATAAAGAATCAAGGTAAAAGCTAAACTAAACTGCGTGCCTAGGTGGATTGAAACTGAGTGGCAGTTAAGACAACAATGGGAACAAAACGTTATATTCTACAGCGTGCGCTCCAAACAATTGTTGTCTGGTTTCTTATCATCGCTCTTAATTTTTTCATTTTCCGAGTTATGCCAGGTGATCCGCGTGGAGCACTCATCGGCGAACATATGTCTCCGGATGTAATCCAACGGATCACAGCTAGGTTTGGTCTCGACCAACCTCTCGCTACACAGTTCGTCCTCTACATTGTCAATTTGTTCCAGGGGGAGCTTGGAGAATCCTTTTCCCATTTTGGCGAACCCGTGGTTGTAACCATATTTGGATATAGATTTTGGAACACTGTAATCCTTATGGGCGCCTCACTCATACTTTCAATTATTATTGGTATGTTCTTTGGTGTCATAGCAGCGGCACGTCGTGATAGCAAGGTTGATGTTGGCTCAACATGTATATTTCTCATTACATATAGTATGCCAGTATTTTGGCTTGGTCTAATGATTCTATTGTTCTTTGGCTTCCATTTCGGAATGATCCCCCTAGCTGGCACGATTACTCGTGGTTATATTCACAATAATTTCTTTGAGTATGCTGTTGATTACCTATGGCACATGATAGGTCCCTGTACTGTTCTTACATTGTCCTTTATTGGCGGCTTTTATCTGATCATGCGAGACTCGGTTCTGGACGTATTCACCCAAGACTTCATGTTGGCCGCGAAAGCAAAGGGACTCAAAGAACGAACGATTCTGTTCGGGCATGCTATGCGCAATGCCATGCTTCCAATGGTGAGCGTCATTGCGGTTAGTATGCCATATATCATCAGTGGCGCGACCATAACAGAAACCGTATTCTCATGGAGCGGCCTCGGCCTCCTAACCTATAACTCTGTACTTTCCCACGATTATCCAGTGTTACAGGGAATCTTCCTCTTCCTTGCCACAGTTGCTATCATATCGAATTTTGTAGCTGACCTTCTCTACCTATATCTAGACCCGCGAATCCGATATTAAGAGGTGTTTTACATTTTTGCCCACTAACGAAAGTTATGCAGCTTTGACGAACAAATCTCCTGAGGCTCCAACAACTGCTGCTACCAGCCCAACAAAAGTTACTGCTAGGCCATTGCATGTTCGGGTTGTCTTCTATGGATTAATCCTTCTATTAGTGGTAATGACACCCCTTTTGCTGGACCTTGGCATAACCTACTTCGTCAGTTGGTTGCTACTTGATATTGCAGGAATTGATCTAAACCTGAGCCTAATCATTATTGCAATTGCTCGTGTGTTAGGCATTATCTTACTTATCATGACATGGTGGGTTGGTTATCTGGGGGCTCTAGTTTATCAGCGTCGTCTGGGGCAGCTACTATTAAAGACTCTATTAATCGGTATCGGGCTAGTCATTGGCTTTGGCATAAACCTTGCTTTTGCGATCATATTTTTCTTTTTAATATTCTTGTGGAACCCCAAGCGCTTCACTCACTGGTCAATAAGGAGGCTCCACTTATATCATTTAGTTGTCTTGGGGCTTGTGGGCGGTTGGGTCCTAGTGGAGTTGGTTCTCTCAACCGGAGTTATAGGCATAACCCTTCTAGAGCCAATTCTGACGCAACCTTTTGCCAGCATACTTGGTCCCATTAACCTAGCATGGTTGTCTCTAGTTGGACTTATCATCGTTTTTCCTTCTTACATATTACTACCCCGAGTCTGGAAAACATTTTGGAATGCTCGTCCTCGTATCGAAGGTTTCTGGATTGAATACAGTCGCGAGTGGATGGGACTCATTGGCATAGGACTTATCGGCGCTATTGTGATTATGGCGGTGTTCGCCTCATGGATTGCTCCATACAATTGGAGCACTGGAAGTCTGGACCTAGCAAATTTATACCTGCCACCTAGTCCCTTGCATTTATTGGGTACAAATCAGTATGGTCAAGATATCTATAGTCGCGTGATATATGGTAGTCAAATTTCTCTCATCGTCGGATTCACAGCAAGCATAACAGCTGTAGTTCTTGGCACAACGATTGGGTTAGCCGCTGGTTACTTTGGCGGATTCCTAGATACTGTACTTATGCGGATCACTGACGTGTTTATATCTCTCCCGACATTGCCACTAATGTTGATATTCCTTGTATTATTTGGCCAAGGCCTTCAAAATATTATAATCGTAATTGCTATCCTTGGTTGGACGGGAACTGCACGAATGGTGCGGAGTGAAACATTATCATTGCGAGAGCGCCCGCTGACTGAAGCGGCTCACGCCTTGGGTGCAAGCGATGGATACATCATCATAAAACACATTTTGCCTAACACTCTGCCCCTTATTTTAGCCAATGTTATTATTGGTGTAGTGGATGCAATACTTAGTGAAGCGGGTATTACTTTTTTGGGATTTGGCGATATTCATGGGCAACCTAGCTGGGGCATTATCTTATACTGGGCTTCACGAGGCGCTGCTCTTGTAAATGGTGCATGGTGGTGGCTTGTCCCACCAGGTGTATTTATCCTGTTGACCACGCTGGGGTTTGCATTTGTTAGTCATTCAGCGGATAAGGTCGTCAATCCAAGATTACGCAAGAGGTTAGGTTAGAGTGGCAGTATTAGAAGTCGAAGAATTGTGTACACATTATCACTTGGGCGAAAAGATTGTCCGTGCTGTTGACAATGTTTCTTTTAAAATTAATAAAAGTGAAACCTTTGGATTAGCAGGTGAATCGGGTTGCGGAAAGACCACAATAGCCTATAGTATAATGCGTATTCTTCCAGAAAATGGCGAGATTGTAAATGGTCGCATCTTACTTGATGGTAAAGATGTGGTGTCATTGCCAGAGGATAAAATGCGAAAACTTCGATGGAAAGAAATTTCCATTGTCTTCCAATATGCTATGAACGCATTTAATCCAGTTCTCAACATTGGCAGACAGATTATTGAGGTCATCCGTGAAAAGGACAGAGTCAGTAAAGAAGAAGCAGCTGAACGGGTCGAAAGCTTATTTGATGAAGTTGGATTGGAGCCTGAGCGTATCAATAATTATCCACATGAGTTTAGTGGAGGTATGCGTCAGCGAGCCATAATAGCCCAAGCATTAGCTTGTAATCCCCTGCTTATTATTGCAGATGAACCCGTGACTGCTCTGGACGTTATTGTTCAGAATAAGATTCTAGAATTGTTGCGTACATTACAGAAAAAGTACCAACTTGCAGTCTTACTCATTACTCATGATCTTTCAGTAGTTGCTGAAAACTGTGACAAAGTTGGAATTATGTATGCAGGAAATTTAGTTGAGGTGGGTTCGACACGAGATGTTTTCAAGGAAACTCTTCATCCTTACACATACAAATTAATTGGTGCATTTCCGAGTGTAATAGGACCCAAGCAGCATCTTGAATTCATTCATGGAGTTCCACCTGATCTTATACAACCACCCCCAGGTTGCCGCTTTCATCCTCGCTGTCCATATGTGCAAGCAATATGCCGTAAGAAAGTGCCAGAACTTAGGGAAATAGGAAAAGGGCATTATGCAGCTTGTCATTTCGCTGGTAAAATCAACTGGAAGGGCTAAAAATGACAACAAAGACGCCAATCCTTAGTGTTCATAATCTCAAGAAATGGTTTCCAGTCCGAACTGGATTGCTAGCCTCTTTTGGGAAGAAAAGGTATGTAAGAGCAGTTGATGATGTCAGTTTTGATGTTCGCTCGGGTGGTTCAGTTGTCATCGCTGGCGAGTCTGGTTCTGGCAAGACCACGCTCGCAAGAGCTATTCTCCGATTAATCGAACCTACCGCAGGCTCCATAAATTTCCAAGGCAAAGATGTCATGTCGATGGACCGTGACGAGCTACGCTGGTTACGACCTAAAATGCAGCTCATCTACCAGAATCCCTTCGAGGTTCTTGATCCTCGACTCACTATAGAAACACTAGTTGGAGAAGG
>JABXGU010000729.1 GCA_016550415.1 archaeon
ATTAGCAATTGCTGAAGCTGAAGAGCCAGCACAACGCATTGCGGCATTACGCAAAGTAACCGTTCAGTGGAAGCAGCTTCTAAAGATTTTGAAAGAAAGGAACAATACCCTTGGTCAGAATGTAGTAATTGCCCGTCAAGCATCAGACAGTCTTTCTGTTCTTGATTTGAGTGAGAAATACCTCAAGGATCGAGTAGAAAAGTCAATGTCGATGAAAAAACTTCGACAATCACAATTAACTCATATTACTGCAATGATGAATGCAGCAGTTGATTTACGAGATGCGTATCTTGTCACCCAACTAGCGGAACGTGCAAGTCAAATTTGGTTTGAGCTAGCGCAAGGTAAACCAAGTAAGGCGTTTACCGATGACCTTCTCAGAAGCCTCCGATTTGCTAGGACAGCGATTTTTCATAGCCGAGTCTTAGACGATGTTAAAAGTATAGTGAGGATGTTGAAACACCTTTCCCATCTTATAGGTGAATTCCCACCCGACATACCTGAATCACTCCTAGAAGCAGCTATAGGAACAATGAAGACTTTCATAAACACCGCACCATTACTTGACCGCCCTGCCGATATGCAAATCATTCTTGATTTCCTTCAACACACCCAAAGTGCTGGAAGCAGCCTCCAGAAATTACTCACAGATGGTGATAAACGCAGGAAACTCATTCAACTTCAAATTGAAGTTCAGCAAATCGCTCTTGAACAATTAGAGCAACTTGGTGCTGATTCCTCTGTTTATTCAATTATCTACAGAGAACTCGTTCAAAGCTTACTGACACTCGTAGATACAACAAAAGGAGATGAACAACGAGGCTTCCTTGAAGAGACTGTGAAATACGCCAATAAACTTCTAGCCCAGGCAAAAACTAAGACTCATCCTATTGAACAGGATATGATTATTATTTCTGCAGTGACTTCACACCTTTCACAATTCCGAGAAGAAGATCTTAGTGATGTAGCTGAACAACTTATTGCTAGAAGTAATCAATTAATTGAGCAGCTTTATTTCGAATCCAGTGACCCTAAAGTTCGGGCAAAATTAGCACTTCAACTTCTATTATCAAAGCTCTCCCCCGATTCTGGTGGACAAATTACACTTCCATCTTCATCGAAGGAGTTTGACAAACTTGAAGAATACGCGTCAAAAGCACTAGTTGAACACGCCAAGACTGGGCAAAAAACCAATGCCTTGAAGGCAGGATCCATTCTAGTTGCTTTAACTCTGCATAGAGTTCAAAAATCAACTGATGAAGAGCAGCGTCTTCGATTAAAGGAGGACACACACGATTTTGCTGATAAGACATTCAGCTTCATGTCAGACCCAACAGAAATGCCTGGAGAAGAATATCCCTTCGCCTTGCTACTCTTGAGAAGTATTAACGACCTTGTTCATGGGGAAAAACCGGCAGAGGATTCGAAATGGGAATCTCTCCTCAAACGAGGAGAACAACTAGCACAGATGATGGCAACAGTATCAACAAAGCGTAGCGACACTATGAATCAAATACTAGCTTTAAGTGCCGCAGCCAGCGCTACAGCCAAACTTGCCGCCCTAAGTCCACTAACATCTCAACGTACGAAATTATTAGCCCGGTCCACAACACAAATCCAAAAGGCATTATCTGCAGCAACATCGATTGAAAAACCAGACATAATCAAGGCAGTTATCGCTCAATATAATCGGATAATGCAGACCCGACTCATCACAACTCCTAAAATTCAAGACCAAATTGAGATTTTTTCTGAGTGGAGCAACACCCTAAGACAGGGAGTAAAAGGGCTTGAAGAAGCAGATGCAGATGAAATTGCTGATTGGCTGGAAGCCTACAGAATTCTCAATACAGAGATACCTGCGACGTTTATGCAACTTAGCCACCCCACTTTCTCCCTTGATGCCGCAAAACGCAAAATCGCCAAATTATTACAGGAAGTAGGCAAAAGGGGAAGTAAGGAACAAGTGGAACTAGCCAAAGATTTGGAACGACGCTGGACATTTCAACTTGGAGCAGACACAATTATTGCATCTGGTTTCAGACTCGAAGATGCAGAGATTAGCTTCACACTCGCAGATGAGCAATTCCGTATAAGCATCCAAGTGGAAGAACATATAGAAATTACAGAAAAAGTTGTGGAAAAAAAGCACAGCTTTCCTTATCTACGTCCATCTACTCAAATGGATTCTATTATATGGTATGAAACCACGCCTGTCCTCTGTGCTATCTTTGGTGAAACTGAGCTTCTCCGCTGGCTAGCCATAGATGACCCCTCAAACCATACTGTTACTGTCAGATTATGGCTCGTTAGTCCCCGCGAATTATCTGTCAAATACACACTAGAGATACCCTCCGAGGAGCCGCCTACTAAAACTCAGGAGGGAGTAATAATCATATCCTCTGGGGGCAAAATTCTCTTCCCAGAACACCCCTCAACAATTGAACACCGCCAAGATCGATGCATCTTGATTAATCAGATTCTCTTGGAGCCAGGACAACCCAAACCTCTAGCGATTCAAATCCTTCTAGAATAAAAGAGCATTACAATGTAAAACCGAATTATTATTCGAACTTCATGAACATGGGAGTTAGACCCACTTAGCTACTCGTGCATTGATTATTCGATTCCCTGACGGAAGATAGGGTTTGATATCAATAATAGGGGTTCCTTCAAAGGCATCAATGTGACCTATATGAAGTATGCCATTTTCAATAGATTGGAGTTCAGTGACAATAATTGCGATCGGGTTTGGACGTACTGGACTACGTGTAGCAAAGACGCCTGTCAGAGGATTGGCTTGATTCCCACGAGGATGAACTTGAAGCATCTTCCTAGCCTCTGGTGTGTCAAGTTGATCTAGCCAGTATAGCACAAATATGTGAGAAAAGCCAGAAAGCCCGAGAAGTCCCTCTTGGTATGGAGGAAAGATTTCAATGGCTGCTTTTGGATCAGTCTTTATAACTCGCCCAATAAAGGTGAGTTGTGCATTAGGCTTATTCACAGGTTCCACCTTTTTAGGAGATATCAAGGCGGGCAAGAAGCTTCTTAGTTGGCTCCCCGTTCGTGTTCCAACCACGAAGTTGATAATATTCAGTGAGCATACGTTTGAGATGAACAATTCTGTTGCGGGATCCTCCCTCAGGGAGAGGGGTGAAAAAGCGGGGAGGAAGCGAGTCATCACGGGCAGAGAAGCCTTCTTTTTGATTGAATAATCGCTCCAAGTTCCAAATGCGTTCTCCTATTGTAAGCAAATCTTTGCCATCGATTGATAGTCCTGTCCCTGCTGCTAATAAATCTGCATAGTCGTCTACACTCCATGCGAAGTTAGTGAATCGGCAGAGAACCATTGAATCCATGGCAGCGGACAAATTCTGGTAAAGGATGACTAGACCAGCCTTCCCTTCAGTAAGATCGCGGTCAACACGCACAGGAGAACCTAAGATCTCAGGTCCAATCATATAGGATCGAAGATGGCAACCACCACGATTTGAAGTAGCATACCCAAGACTATGGCCTTGTACACCTCGTGGATCGTAAGCAGGAATTTCTAAACCCTTGACTTGCATGGCAAGTTCAGGTAATCCATAACGGGCTGCAAAAGCCTTTGACCCTTCACCAATCTCAACACCTAAACCACGAGCATATCCGATATCATCGATTAATTCTAGGAGACCTCTAGTTTCACCAAATTCCAATGGTGCATCTAGCTTACCTTTCTGGACTAGTTCCATTGCACAGCCGATGGTGCTTCCCACTGAAATTGTGTCTAATCCTAATAAGTTACAGCGAGTGTTGGCAGTTGCTATCCATTCAAGGTCGTTAATCCCACATTGAGGACCGAGAGCCCAAATGGTTTCATATTCTGGTCCACCACCTTCATGACCATGTGCCCTAGTGATCCGACCGCAACCAATGGGACAGCCATAACAGGCATATTGCCGTATGAAAAGGCGCTCCAACATCTTTTCACCGGATACACCTTCTGCGTCGTTGAAGGTTCCTTCTTGGAAATTATGGGTTGGAAGCATTCCGTATTCATTGATGAGATTAACAAGTACAGCTGTTCCATAAACGGGTAATGATTTGTCTGTGACTGAATTTTTCTTAATCAAATGGCGGCACCTTTTTATCACCGCCCCTAACCGATCTGAATCAGGTACAGCAACTGATTTTGTTCCACGCACAACAATTGCTTTGAGATGCTTGGAGCCCATTACAGCACCTACTCCACCTCTCCCGGCTGCTCGGTGCTTATCAGTTATGATTGCTGCCAGTTTTGTTTGATGTTCACCTGCTGGTCCAATACAGGATACCTGAGCCTTGCCATCTGTTTCTTCAA
>JABXGU010000730.1 GCA_016550415.1 archaeon
ACGATTCTAAGGGCTAGATTTTCTTTCATCGCATTACATTAGAATATTCACATCATCTAATTTTCCCCAAGGCAACAGTTGTAATACAGAGATAATAGTGAAATCTCATGAGAGAAATAGACTTATCTATGCATTTGGAATCGACTTTTCCTCAAATGAGGGAGATAATCACCTTATTGAGATGATAGTAAATGTCCAAAAGAGAAAGACCACCAACTGAAGAAGAACTTCTGGAAAAGGCAAGAAAACCAGCCAAGGATGCAATGGTCATACACCCCTATTATCGCGGCAAAATTCAGACTGTACCCAAATGCGCAATTCGAGGATTCGAAGATTTTGCCATCTATTATACTCCAGGAGTCGCTGCTCCCTGCCGAGAAATCCAAGCACATCCTGAAAAAGTATGGGAACACACCAATCGAGCCAACATGGTCGCTGTTGTTTCTGATGGCAGTAGAGTGTTGGGACTTGGCAATATCGGTGCAAATGCTGCTATGCCAGTCATGGAGGGTAAGGCATTAATCTTCAAATACCTAGGCGGTGTTGATGCAGTTCCGATTTGTCTCGACACTCAAGATCCTGAAAACTTCATCCGTACAGTAAAGTGGCTTCGTCCTAGCTTTGGTGGCATTAACCTAGAGGATATTGAGAAACCTAAATGCTTCAATATTCTTCACCGTCTCCGAACCGATATGGACATACCCGTGTTCCATGATGACGCGCAAGGCACAGCAACCATTATTCTTGCAGGTCTTAAAGGCGCCCTTCGGCATGTGGGCAAGGATTTGGACCAGGTCCAAATTGCTATGCTAGGTGTTGGTGCAGCAAATACAAACACTGCGGATCTTCTCATAGCTGCAGGTGTACCCGCTGGTAATCTCATATTGTGTGATCGAAAGGGTCTCCTTCACAAAGGCCGCGAGGATTTGAAGGAACTAAGAGACACTGAACATGAAAAATATGACCTTGCGATTTTAACCAACAAAGAACAACGTACTGGTGACTTCAGTGAAGCCTTACGGGGTGCAGATGTCTGTATATCTGCATCGGCGCCAAAACCGGGCCTCATTAAGGAGGAGTGGGTGAAATCAATGGCGTCTGATTCCATTGTTTTTGCTTGTGCAAACCCCCTTCCTGAGATTTGGCCTTGGGATGCAAAGGAAGCTGGGGCTCGTGTTGTTGGAACAGGACGAAGTGATTTTCCAAATCAGATAAACAATAGCTTGGGTTTTCCTGCAATTTTCCGTGGAGCATTAGATGTACGGGCAAAGACCATAACTGATGAGATGTGCATAGCTGCTGCAGAGGCACTAGCAGATTTGGCAGAAGAAAAGGGTATGAGAGATGATCGAATAATCCCGTCAATGCAGGACTGGGAGCTATATCCGCGAGAAGCAGTAGCAGTGGCTACAATGGCAATGGAACAAGGTGTTGCACGAATTGAACGAGATCCTGAGGAACTGCTAAGTCATGCCAGGAAACTTATCAAAGCTTCAATAGATTTAACACAGTTACTCATGGACACTGGTTTTATTCCAAAGGCCCCAATATGAGTGTGAGTCTGGAGTATGGATGAACGACCTGTTCTACTATCAGATTTGGATGGAACTCTACTGGATGTTCGGGAACGGTTTGCTTATGCTCAAGCTGCTGCTCTTTCTAGTCTAGGTCATGAAGTTTCTGTAACCCGTCTTCAAAGCTTGTATCGTTTTTGTCTCGATGCATTCAAGTTGCTCAAAATTCTTGATATCACACTCACACCAAAAGAACTAGTTCAATATTATAGGAGCGTAAGTACTGAGTTCTTGGCGAATTGGGAACACTCAAGGGTGGTACCCGGTGTCAAAGAAGCCTTTGATGAGTTACGTTCACGAGTAAAAACAATGCGGATAATAACTTCACGAAACGAAATTCATGAAACGAGAAACGAAATTCATACATTTGGTCTGGATAGAATATTTGATGGTGTCTATACTCGAGGTGACCTTGCTCAAATAGATGGTGTAGAAGAAGTTCCTTTGTACCCTTTTAATGAGCATCGCCAGCGACTCATACGATTAGCTCTTGATGATCTGGACCATAAAGGAGTTGTCTGGGTTTTGGGTGATTCACCTGCTGAATTGGAATCTGTAAAGGTCCTTGGCTTTATTGGAGTAGGTGTTTTGACAGGTTTCGCTGACCGTGTGGATTTGGAGCCCTATGCTGATTATATTATTGATTCAGCTGCTGAAATCAGACAGCTAATTTAGGAAAACTTAGTTCCTTAGAGTTGTGTGGTCCATTGGTAATGAATATCAGTTGGGCATGAAAAGCAGATAAGTTTTAACAGAAACGTGTCCTTGTGACGAATAGTTAACCAATTCCAAGAGTTTGAGGTCAAGTCGGTGCTTGTTCTTGTTTCAGATTTGGATGGGACATTATTAGATCAGCGGGAGCGTACAGTTCAAGCTCATGTCATTGCACTTAATCGTGCAGGCTATGATATTAATGGAGACAGAATTCGTTCTCTATACCGATTAACACTTAATTCAAAGGAGCTGCTTGCCAACCTAAATATCAGATTATCACGACACAAGTTATCTCAATACATAGCAAATCTGCAGGAAGCTTTTCGTTCCGGCAGAAAACATACACGCATTATTCCTGGAGTTCTTGAAGCACTCAATGAACTTCGACCAAGAATACATGCAATGCAATTGATTAGCTCACGATGGCACGCAGAAGATACACGGCATGAAGTACAGAAATTTGGATTTGA
>JABXGU010000731.1 GCA_016550415.1 archaeon
AAAAATCCAGCATCACCTGCACCTTCTCCTGCCTCTTCTCACGTTCGATTTCATCCTGCCGTAAAGAAACCGCTGCTTCAACAGCTGGCTTAAACAACTCCCAGAAAGCGTAGTACAGCTGGAACCGATGTTCACCCCTCTCGTCAACGATGCTAATCTCCGACGGCGAAGCCCAAGTCTTACTGTCACCGCTTGAGCCAGTGATGCCCTTAATCTGGTCCAACGGAATCTCGTACTTCACCAGCAACGAAGTCTCAGTAGACGTGAACAAGAACCCTTTCGTCTTGACACGCCTTTCCATCCAAAGCAGCCTACGGTTTGTCAGAAGCAAATTCCCACCCTCACTCTTGTCAGCGTAAGCCCTCTGCCCACCAACAGTCACAGGTTCCCGAGTCACCTTGAACCCCTCCCAACAGGCAAGCATCGTTTCACCTTTTCCCCTAATGATCGCGGAATCCACAACAGAGGGCACACACTTGCTCATGTATTCCCAATCAACGCCGCTAACCAGCGACAGCTTCAACCAAAAATCAACAGGATACTCCCTGCCAAGCACAACATAAAGAGGCGCACCAAGACTAGGAACCCTCCACAATCCCTGCCCATTCTTCGGAAGCTCATGAAGCATCAAACCCGACAGTCGACCTTGAACAGAAGACACCTTCCATTTAGCTCTGCAATACTGACACTGAACATAATTCCGGAAAAAACCAGAAACACGATAACCGCGACTCTGGCCGCACACGGGACACTTTGGAAAAGACCTCTCCATCGCCACCACCCTGCAGCTGCTGAGAACCCCTCAGACCATCATTGATAATCACAAGAACCACACTTAAATTATTAATGCAACGCTGCAGTAACCATTAATTTGCTCCAGAACATTAGAAATTTCTAATTACCCTATCTCAGAAGTCTTAAAGTCTGCTTTTCAAACGGTGATGTTTATGTTTGTCCAACCCCGGAATAGGTTGTCGAAGTCAATAAGCTCATAGGCTGAACTGGGTATGAACGCCCTAATGTAGTATTGGCCTGTTTCGATGTTTCTTTCAGGATAATGGATGTTAGTTTGGTTCCAAGTGAAAGTTCTCTCAAGAGATTGATGAGGAGTGATTGTGAATTCTGTTATGTTGTAATGGTATGGGGTATACCAAACTTGCGTCAACCATTCAGTCTCAATGGAGATTACTATTGGTTCACTGATTGATGATTTGAATGAATGAGCGATAAAACCTTGATTTTCAAGAGAAGCTGTAATCTGAACATTTTCATCGAGTCTATAGGTAGACTTGTCTGTGGAAACGGAGAAAGACCACCTTGGAGTGACAAATGTCCAAACTGCATGCGTAATTGGTGTCGATAGGATAATTACGCCAAATGTAAGGAGAACAATCTTCCTACCACTAAACTTGCCATCGCCGATAAGAAAGTCAACAGCAAAGGCGAGCACTAAAGCCCAAGCGGCTATGTAGGCGAATATAAAGAACAGCCATGGTAGAAACATGCGCGCACGCGCTATGAGAATAAGGATGAAAATTGCTACACAGAACAATAGAGTGTGCAATCTAAATTTCAATTTCTCTTTAACCATCTTATGTCATTCATACATCTACAATATTTCTCCTTAAATTGTTAATGCAAGGTGGAACGAAAGCTTAATGTGAAGAAACTATGGTTGAGAAGTACAAACTGAATTTAGTTGTTGCGTTCACAATTCTACTGATCACCATATGGTTAATCTGGACCAAAAGAGTATGGGATTGGACAGGCGACCTGCTTCTACTAGGCACAGTCGCCCTAATTCTATGGACTCTAATCAAAAGGGAGAGAAAGCCAGCTAGACTCTTGGAGTTCTCCATAAAAAGCCTAATCGTCTCCTACGCAGCGGCCAGCATATTCTGGTTTGTTCGGTTAGGCATCACATCACCAGCGTATTACGCCTACTTGAACCTGGAACTCTTGACGAACATACTAATTTACAGTATTCTCCCTCTCGCCCTTCTCCCCACGGCGATATCCGTCATAATATACGGAATACTCAGAACAAAACTGAAAGCCTGGGAATTCCTCCTCTCCACATGGTACGCATCTGCATTCATGGTCTTCACTGGATACCAAATTTGGTGGATCCTCTACGTGCAACCAAACCTGCCCGACTTCTATTACTCGTCAGCCGCAGGCGCCATACTC
>JABXGU010000732.1 GCA_016550415.1 archaeon
CCCAGCAGGAAAAACTGTTGTCCAAGTGATGCTCGAATCAGAATGGGAGGTGTGGGAAAAACTGCAAGGAGATACCTCCTGTTACAAGTCTGAAAAGGAACGATTAGCAACAGAGGTTCTGGCTCGCTTAGAATCCCATTATCCGGAGATTAGTCAATTGGTTGAATTGACAGATGTGACTACGCCTTACACATTTTGGCGGTATACGTTGAATCATCGTGGTTCGTATATGGGTTGGCTGCCAACCTCACAAGCGCTTCAAACAATGCTTAAAAGAAGTCTTCCCGGTCTATCGAATTTTTACATGGCTGGGCAGTGGATTGTCCCCGGAGGAGGGGTCCCAGGATGTCTTTACTCAGGACGACATATTGTGCAAATATTGTGCAAAAAAGAAATGCGTCCATTTCAAGTTACAACAGATTAGAAGCAACAATATTTTAGAGAAAAGATGACCTCTTTCCAAGACAACAATGCCAAGTCCAGCGGGAGACCCACCAAGCCGTGTCGATTTCGGACATGTTGCAGAGGAATATGAAACAACTCGTGGTGTTCCCTCTGCGTTTATGAAGGAATTAGTTGAGGATATTATTGGAACAACGGAACTTTCAGAGAACAAGATAGTATTGGATATTGGGAGCGGTACAGGTCGGTTTACTAGGGAACTGATAGAGCGAGGTATCTCTGTTGTTGGCATTGATATCTCTAAGAAGATGCTAGATGTTGCCCGTGTTCAACGACTGGTGAATGATTATACGAAGCCACATTTCATTATTAGTGACGCTGTAGCGTTGCCTTTCCCTAACGCCATATTTAATGCTTATCTGGCTATCCATCTTTTCCACCTAATACCAGACTGGCAACAAGTTCTTTCAGAAGGACTTAGAGTACTCCGATCAGACGGTTTCCTGATAACAGGCTTTGTAGACTCGCCTTTCCACGCCTCCCGACTCTTCACCATGTATAACAAGCGCCGCAGCGAACTTGGATTTCCTCCAATGTTACTGGGAGCACATACATCAGAGGTAATAGAGGAACTTCAAGAACGTGGAGCAATACTAGAAATCCATGAATTCAGCACAAAGATTCGAATAAAATTTCAAGACACGTTAGATTGTCTTGAACGCCGGGTCTTCTCTTCGATGTGGCACAATCTGCCAGGGGTTGTCCATCGTCAGCTGATGACAGAACTCAAGGATTATACGACATCTCAGTTCCGCAGCCCTGATGATGAAGAAGAGTTGGAAATTGTGGCGAAAATCCATTACGCCCACTTTTAATATCACAATTATTCAAGCAATATTTTTTGAGTGCAATTATACATTACCAGGTTGAGGTCAGAGCGACCTTTGCAGCTTGCTTTGAGTTGATTAACTCGAATCCCTTTTCAAGGTCCCTAATGGGGAAGGTGTGTGTTATAACCTTGCGTATTTTTTCTCGGAAACCAGGACGGTTGAGAAGACCGCGTACTTGAAACCATGTGCGATACATCAAGCGTCCACTGATACCGTAGACTGTCGCTGCTTTGAATATTATAAGGCGGTTTAGGTCGACTTCAAAGGGTTTGGGGAAAATGCCGAGTAAGCCTACTCGCCCTCCGGGAGTGAGGACCTCAAAGGTTGTTACGAGACCATCTGGATGACCACTCATCTCAATGGCTACATCTACACCATTTCCATCTGTCGCATCCATAATTGACTTAACGATGGCTTCCCTTCCGTCTTCTCGGGCGCTAAAGACCTGGTCTGCACCCATTTTTTCTGCAAGCTGCATGCGAACTGTGTTCCGTCCTCCAGCGGTTGCAAAGACTTGAGCTGCGCCTAATTCCTTGGCGACAGCAACTGCCATCAATCCGATGGGGCCTGTTCCAATAACTGCTACATTTCGACCTGCAATATCTTCTACATGATTGATTGGAAGCAAGGTATGTACAGCATTCCCTAATGGTTCCTGTATTGCTGCAATGAGGGGGTCCAACTTCGGGTTATTTTTCCAGGCATTATGAGCTGGTATAGCTACATACTCAGCAAAGACACCATCCCGATCAACTCCGAGAATAGTCATATTCTGGCATACATGTTGCCGACCAGTGAGACATTGTAGACAGGTATGATCCACAATATGAGTTTCAGCAGAAACACTATCACCCACCGAAAGATGCTCGACAGCTGACCCAACTTCTACGATTTTTCCTGCCATTTCATGACCAATAATCAATGGTGGTTTGATGCGGTTTGCAGCCCAATCATCCCAGTTGTAGATGTGGACATCAGTACCGCATATGGCAGCTGCCTTAACTTGTACTAGAACATCAGTATCTCCGATTGTGGGTTTGTCAACTGTTTCACGCTCAACACCAGGTCCTGCCCACTTCTTCAGAAATGCTTCCATAACAATCACGGCACAAAGCCATAGTTGATACCTTTGCCGTCTATTAGCAGAGATATTTTTGTCTTTGCGTTGTACTCTAACTTCGCTTCTTCAAAGTATTTGCATTCGATGGACAAGTAGTTACACAGAGACCACATCCAAAGCATCTTGATGAATCATAAACCAGTTTCCCATTCTGCAGTTGTCGTGCCCCGAATTGGCACCGTTCAACGCAAATACCACAATCTATACAATCGTCCTGTTGATGAACAGCCACGTATTTAGAGGACACCACAGCTTCGGGAATGCCAAGTCGGATTAATCCACTGAGGGAATGGCAACAACAAGAACAACAACTACAAATGACGAAAGGCTTCTCTTCACCTTTTTCAATAAAGGAGATATGCACCAATCCAGCTTCATGGGTA
>JABXGU010000733.1 GCA_016550415.1 archaeon
ACTTCTCCAAAAGCAATTACCAAAACCCCAGAACCCAGTACACCTGAGGAAAAAAGGTTCTGCACGTACTGCGGTTCAAAGCTATTAGGAGGAGAAAAGTTCTGTCCAGCTTGTGGAGCAAGCATTGATTAGAGATGAAAGAGACTAATAGACTTCGGTCCTATTCTTTCGCTTTAACGTACCAATACCGTTTCCCCATTAAGTAATGATCAACTCCTCTCTTTCTAAGAATTCGTAAATTCTTCAAATGTGCTATTCCATGAGAGGGCTTTAGGAAGTCCAGCTTCTCACATGTGGCAAACTCGTCACACTCCCAACAACCCCTAATTTCCCTTTTTTGGCAACACTTACGGATTTTACAAAATGGATTGCCTCCACCATCCTTACAACCACGTTTGCATCGAAGCTTCACCAATGCACCGAGAAATTGGTATCCTTCAGGATAATGTTTGAATGCTTCAAAAAAGGACATTGAAGAGAGAGCTTCAGAAATTTTATCATACCTATAGGTTCGGAGCTCCTTCCGTAAATCCCTGGCCAAATCCGCTATGCACCCAGTAAATGAAGGACATTCCTGACAATACAGCCCACAATATGCAATCATCTTGGTCTTTTCTGCCACAATATTCACCACCAAAAAAGATGTTAAGGGGGATAAAAAAAATCCCCCAACATCACTTGATATTCAGGAGTCAATTAAAGTTCTATTAGTTATTTACGGTCTAATCGGTTGCTTTGCGACGCCAGATTAGGAAGTAGGCAGGAATCAATGCTAGTAATAGGAAGACCCAAGTTATTTGCCAGCCGATTCGGTAGTCACCAACAAACACGACAAGTAGTGCGATTAGGATTGCTCCGATAGCGATTTGTCCTATGTTTGAGAGGCTATTGTATAAGTTGTACATTGTGCCACCGAGAATGCTTGGAGAGTTGTCCATGCCAATTCGCATTTGTGTGGCTTCATATCCTCCGTTGGCAAAACCAACCATGAAGAAGAATCCTGTAAGTGCTTGAATATTTGCGATATCTAGCATCAAAACGAATATGATTACAGCGGTATAGAGAACAGTTGTTACCAAGAGTGTCGTTTTCAAAGAAAGCCTATCCCCAAGGACGCCAAAGACTAAGGCTCCAATGAACATACCGACAGAGAAAATCATGAATTTGATTCCGACAGTGACCAAATCGAGACCTAGTCCCTCTTGAAGAAATGTTTGTAAGATTGGTAGGATGGCGATAGCCATTCCAGAGAGGATCTGGAAGCCCATACAAATCAGAACATTTCGACGAGTAAATACATCAGAATATGTTGCCATTGGGACACGCTTGAAATCTTCAGGTAATGGATTCTCTTTGAAGAAAATGACAACGAAGCATGCAAGACTAATAATGATGCCAGGAATTGCAAAAATTGGAACCCACAAGTTCTGATCAGCCATTAGCCCCACAGCGATTGCGGCAATTCCTAAGCCTAGTCCACGGAAGCCCCAGGAAACACCTTGCATCGCACCTCTTCTTCGTGGTGGTGTTACATCAACTGCAAGAGCATCGATGGTTGCATCGCTCATACTGGTTCCAAAGGAAGCTAGAATTCCGGATAGTATCAGAAGTGGTCCAAAAACTGTGTTCAACGGTAGTGTTATCCAACCGATAACACCTAGCACACCAGCTGCCAAGATGTAGGGTTTCCTGCGACCATAGTTGCGAATAGGAACATTATCCGAGGTAATTCCGAAAATGATTTTGAGATACCAGGGTATCCAGATGACTGCTTGAATTACTATTCGCTGGAATTCATCAAGCAATAAGTATCCGAGAAAAGCTGTTAAGAAGACTAGAGCGCCCATCGCAATACCTTGTGCGAAATAGAAGAACCCTTGAATCGCTAGATAGTAACCACGCCAGACACTTTCATAGTCAGGTTCAAATTCAGTCATGAACCA
>JABXGU010000734.1 GCA_016550415.1 archaeon
TATACAGAATATATCCAAATTTATGAAAATAATAAAGAGATGTACAAGCGACTAAACCAGCCTAAGACATCAAAATAAAAAGAGAAATGCCTCACCCCTATTGAGCAAGGCATTCGAGGGAACGCCGCAATGGGATATAGGTAAGTGCTCTAGCGAAAAGAGGAAAACCTACAACAGTAAGTTTACAGCCAGTCTGTTATTTCGTCAGCGGCTCGTAAGACCTGGTTAATGTACCGCTTCAACTCATCAGCGTTCAAATCAGTATCAGCAGTCTCCATTGCAATAGCAACGTCTTTTGAATCATCGATAGTATACTTAACTCCATTATAAAGCCACGACTCATAGAGTAGTTTTTCATGGAGCTGGTGGCGTTTGTCATCCGTCATGCCTTCTCGTTTGTAGAGGTTGAGTGGTTCGCCTCCACATTTTGGATCCATGGGATAGCCAACTACTGTCAACCATTTGGCATTCTTTGAAATGACGAAGTTGATGAGCATTTGTTCCCATTTGTCTGTTCGCCAATTTGATTTGATAAGACGGTCATCTTTTTGCGTGTATTTGATTTCAAGTTGGTCGAGTAGGTTTGATATTTCTCCTATCGTGAAGGTCATTTTTTGTTACCTTTTAGAGTTTTTAGCCAACCTTTCCTTGGTTGGATTGTTGGTTAGCGTATTATTCTTTGTGACCCTTTATTAGGCTTTGTCATCATTTCTGTTTCTTCACTTCTTCTTTTGTCTTAGAATTGTTAGCCATCGTGTGCGGTCAAAGTAGACTTCGTTTCGTGTTACTTTTCCGTCTTCGACTTCGACAATGTCCATTCCGTATTCTATGATTTTAGTGTCAGTGATTGGGATGGTTGCTCGCCATTTCAGGATGAAGCCTCGTTGTGTAGGAAAGACTTCGACGGTTTCCCATTTCCAATCGGGGTTTGCGGCAAGAAGCTTTGTGAAGTAGGGTCTAAGTTCTCTGTGTCCTTGGAGTCCCTTGGGGTGGGCAGGGTCAGAGTAGAAGGCATTCTCTGAATAGAACTCAAGAAGGGTTTCTGGACGATTACCAGTCCATGCGGGTAACCAGCGTTTGCAAAATTCAATGATAGCACTTTCTTCTATCATCTAATGCCTCCTTTGGCTAATCTGATATTAACTAGCATATAAAATATAATTGTAAAGAGGAACATTTGGCAGGTAGTTTGATTCTGTTACTAATCAATTCTGATTGATTTTCTTTCCCGTACTAGTCTCCCTCTTTTAGTTGTTGTCTCTTGGTTGGTGGACGACGTAGATACCAGATTGCACCGATAATGACAATGATGAGTAGAATAGCTGATCCAACGATAGTGATGATAAGTGTGGGTGAAAGTGGATTAATTGGTAAAGTGTACAAACCTGAAGGTGTTGTGGATAGAGTTGTATTACGACCAGCAGAATCTATGGCGACAAGATAATAATCAATGGAATTTCCAACCATCTCAAAAAAGGGTATGATTCCTTGGTAGTAGTTTCCAGTAATCTGTGTCATCTGCTGGATTTGCCAGCTACTAGTTCCTTCAAGACGATAATGGATTTCAACTTGTGAAATATGATCATCATCTGTTGCAGTAGCAACTAGGGTTAAGGGGAAATATTGGTATCCCATGGCAGGAGGAATATGTGATAAGATGGGATTTTCAAAATCTTGGCGAGCGAAGTAGATGTCTTGGTTTACTCCACGTCCATCGGTCCAGACGATGAAAAGTTGACCATCAGGTCCTGTTCGCATGGTAAAATAATCTCCGGGTCGATTATAGGTAAGGGGAAAGCCTTCACTGGTGATGCGTACATTGGAGTGAAATGTGGCACCTCCATCATCAGAGTAGCTGTAATAAATGTCCCATTGGCCATTTCGTGCATCCAGCCAAGCAACATGGATGTTATCATTTTGGTCTATGGTCATTTCAACCATTCGTTGCATTCCTGTAGTATCATCATTAACCTGTACAGGAGCGGTCCAGTTGGTCCCTCCTGGAGTGGATTTAGTAACATAGATATCTTTGTCAGTAGCGGTGCCAGCAGCATATACAAGGTAAACATTTCCACTGCTATCTGTTTTGACTACTGTAATTATGGCTATTTCGTCTGAACTTGGCGGATTCACTTTAAATTGTGGCGACCAAGATGTTCCAAAATCTGTTGAGCAGGTAATGAAGATAGTATCAATTGGTCCAGAAGGATCAGAATCATAAATCGTCGATATATATAATGTGCCATTTGGGGTACAAGTGAGGTAGGGAATTCCCCCCACTTCCTCCCACGATCCTAATATTGTAGTGGGTTGGAAAGTCGCTCCACCATCAGTAGATTTTGTGAATACAAGGTCCGCAGTCGATGATGTAGTAAAATGGTCCCATGTAAGATAGATGTTTCCAGCTTCATCGATAACAGCTGTTTCTTTGTCATCTAGATAACCAATGGTGTCACTAGCTTGTTCAGCTGGCTGCCATGTTATACCTCCATCTGTTGTTTTGGCAACTCCTATTCCTTCATTGGGACCATCATATTCAATCCAAACAAAATAGGCATTATCCTGATCATCGACAACTAGCCATGGATCTGATTGATGATCTCCTACACCTAGAGGTGTCATAAGGATATTAGGGCTAAAACTATCACCTTTGTCCGTGGAATAAGCAAAGCCAACTCTTCGACCAGGTCCATCATGGGTATCTGCTTCCTTCCACCCCACAAGTATTCGACCTGTACTCA
>JABXGU010000735.1 GCA_016550415.1 archaeon
GCGCATAGAAAAAAGAAAAAGGCCAAGGCGCGGAAACAGCGTAAACTGGCCAAGACAACTCCAACAACCAAAAATAACCGGAGGCATAAGTTACCTGGATATCGTGGTAGAAGAAGGGTACAAAGTTGTAGGAGTTGGCGGTGATAGTTGCAAGGACAATCGAAGAGGCCTGGTTTCAGGCATGTAGAGAATGTATGAAGAACGGATATGAGTATCGGATTGGCCGAGGAAGTTTTGAGGGCCATGTGAGAAAACAGCTTTCCCACTTAGCCTTGAAAATAGTCAAACCTGAAACCAGGCCCCTAACCATATTCTGGAAGGGAATAGCAATTGCAACTGCAACTGATAACCAGATAGATAAGTATTTTACAGACTACATCATTAATCCAGATAAGAAAGAAAATGAAGAATATACCTATGGAAGTAGAATTGCTCCTTATCTGGAAGATGTCATTGATATGCTATCCCAAACCCCAGGAACCAACCAGGCGACAATCGAGGTTGGAAGACCAGAGGATATTCGACTCGAGTATCCACCATGCCTTCGGATTCTATCCTGGAAAGTAATTCCAGATGGGCTGCAGTTGACTTCCTTCTGGAGATCGTGGGATGGAAGAAATGGATTTCCAGTTAATGTAGGTGGATTACAACTTCTAAATGAATTTATTGCTTTTGAATCTGGATTAAAATCTGGACCACAAGTATTGTACTCGGATGGGTTCCACATCTACGACATGAGTTGGGAAGATTTCCGGTGAGAGTGGGACTAGACCAATACTTTATGGACATTGCAAAAGTAGTTGCCAAGCGATCAACTTGTCTCCACCGACAGGTGGGAGCACTAATTGTTAAAGGAAAACAGATCATCTCCACCGGATACAATGGAGCACCAAGTGGATTACCCCATTGCAAAACTTGTGCTAGAAGTATATCCGGTCAAAATATGGAGCTTTGCCGAGGAACTCATGCTGAGCAAAATGCCATCAACTTCGCAGCCAGATATGGTATTAGTATCGAAGGAGCAACTTTGTACACCACCCACTTTCCTTGTTCTTGGTGTGCGAAGTCAATTATTAACTCAGGAATTGTTAAAGTGGTCTATGGGGAAGACTATCCAGATGAATTGGCGAAGGAAATACTTGCTGATAGCGATGTTGTGGTAGAAATAGGGAAATAAAACAAAATAACCAAGAAACCTCACACCAATATATAAAACCCTTTCTAGGATTTCTTTCCCTATTTCTAGTCCTAGTCCTAGGAAGGGTTCCAATATTGTATACAATGAAAAAGTATTGGCAACTACTGAAATTTCTATATATCGCAGCAAAAGTATGGTTAGCTAACCAAGAGCAAGAAGAGCAGGAGATTAGATGTGAATACTGCAACCAAGCAGTATTTGATAATATATGCTCTCACTGCGGAAGAACACAACCTAACTATAAGCTGAATTTAACTACTGTAGATAAACAAGGATATTTTATAGAGGCATGGGAGAAAAGGCTTGAGGATAAAACTAGGTGGTATAATGAAAAAGGACCCTCGTAAGAGAGTCCTTTTTCTATATAAAAGCGGAAAGTCGACCGCTTAATCTTTACCTACACTAGAATGTCGTTCCGCCGACGATAGAGCAGCCAGTTCCAAGATGCCCTGCGAAGCTTGCCGTATATGCCAGTTCTGTTACCCCGCTTTCACGTGAGTGAGTCATTTCTGCTCACTTCCATGCCTTCATTTTGTTATACGCATGGCTCGGATCATACCATCATCCATTCTGGATGTGTCCCCTCTGATCTCTACACACTCCCCTATTTCTAGGGTTTGGCTCGGGATTGTCCACTTCTGGAGTTCCCCCGAATTTGAGACATTTGCTACCAAACATTCCTGTCTGGTGGGCCTTAAAAATGTAAATAACTGTAAAGCCTGAGCGCACATATGCTTTATCACTAATGCCGTTACTGCGTAAACTTCAAAGGCAAAAGCAGTGCACCCTCTCGGCAGGTCCACATAGCTCATCGGTGTCTGCGTAGACTTATA
>JABXGU010000736.1 GCA_016550415.1 archaeon
CATCTTCGCTCGGAGTGCTGCTACTTTCCGTGTTGGTGTGGCTTTGGGGGCTGCAATTTCATACGCAAACCGACCGATCAGATGCTTATGGAAGTGACGATAAGTTACGGAACTATCAAATACTTCAAGTGCTTGAACTTCTCCTTCACTAATTACTGCAAGTCCAATCTGATGAGGGAGTGGTTGAATTTCTTTAATTACTGTGTGGATTTCCTTCGCTGCTTTCTGTTGCACCACACTCAACCGGGATGAGCTCTCTGCCTTATCTAGCAGGGGTTTACCTCCAATAGAGGTGCGTTTGAGTTTTTCTCGATGCGCTTTCACCTTCATCCAGACGCGGTCCTGAGCAGCGACTTCACCTGCAATAGATGAACCTCGAACACCAGGTGAGGCTATCGTATAATGTTCGACATCAGTCATCAGACACTGGTACTGACGAATGGGATGAATTTCATGGGTACATCGGCAAGGTAATTCGACTTTGCTTTTGGGAGGTACAAGATGACTCCCAACGATAATGCGCGATTGAGTTCCCTCTGCATGAACATCCATGCCTGCGATAAAAAGGACGGATTTCCTGGCGTTGTTTGTAACCCAGACAGCATCTATCCGTCCAGAATCTTGGAGCTCAATTAATTTTTGTTCAAGAGCTTCGTGGACTGTAATATACTCTCGAGGAAACTCCTCTCTATCAGTGAGTATGGGGATATAATGGGCATTTCCTACCGGAATAGGTTCTCCAAATTCGAAGGAATCAAAGGTGTTGATAAGGTCTGATAATTCCTGTTGTGTTTCGATTATTGCTTTTCACCATTTCAATATGTAATCTGTAATTAAATTACATCTTTCATTGCAAGTATAAAAGGCTTTGGTCTAAAGTTCATCTCAAAATAAAAGAATGACAAAAAACCAGGAGGAAGGAGCGAGCACCTATTCAGTATCACGAACAGCTTTTGCGAGGCGTTCAAGCAATTGATCCCGTTTACGTTCATAGAAGGCCTTGGTGACTTTGCCATCCTTATATTGGAGTTCCAGGGCTCCAAGAAGGTCCAACACGGCTTCTTTTTCAATTTCAGTTTCGGTGAGGAGACCCACCGGAGGCACATCTGAAGGTTCAGAGTTTTGGACCGCAGCTTGGCGATGCTGATAGATAGTGATTACTTCGGTTTCTAAATCATCAATTCGCGATTGAAACCGAGATTCCGCCTCTTCTGGAGTCCTGGATGATGCAATCAAATCTTCATGAATAGCCATCGCCGTTGAACGATTTTTCAAAAGGGGGATTAACCAATCAGGTATATTCGTGTGTGAGAGATCGACGTCGTCAATGTTATCCTTGGTTGGAATCAAGTCCTCTGACCGAGAGGAAGGTGGGTGGGATTCATGCTCCATGGGTGTATATGGGGGACGTCGCCATCTACGCGATCGACGGCGTAAACGGTCCCTATGTTTCCTTTGAAGGAGGTATAATACCCCATTGATGATGAGAATTGTTCCGAGGATTCCACTAATGAGAAGGAATATTATTCCAAACGCTAGCAGGGATAAGAACAGTTCGTAAATCGTATGTTGGTAGATGGAGGCAGAAAACAGGAGAAATAGCCCACATATCAGACAGGTCAGGAAAATAAGGAAAAGGTAAATTCTGGATGAGATTCGGACCGGCAGACGACTGGGTGCTCTAATGGTTCGTGGATCTCTGCGGTAGAGCCCCAGAAAGCTTGTAATAACCTCCAAACCTCCAGGCTAACCTAGTCTTCTATCTACTTATTCTTTTGTTTGATTTTTGAATGCAATGTGTTCTAGGACCTAACGGCGCTTATATGGGCGAGTACTAAAATGAAGAGCTGTATTACGCTGATGTATATTGCTAAGAATCCGAGTAATCGTAAAAAACTGCCATAACTGATGAAATATGGACTATAGAAGGCTGCGAGATCTAAGAAATACCATCCAACCGTTAGACAAATGACAAAACCGCTTAGTAGTGCGAGAATAATCCATGGATTAATACGCCTTTCAATTCGCGAATATACTATTTTAGCCTCTGATCTGATTGCCTTCCGCCTCCATTCACTCTAGCTAATTAGTTTAATTAAACTGTTTTCGTTTAGACTTATTCCTTGATCTTTGAACTGCTCTGTAATTGCAGTTGAAGTGTGCGTATTTGAAAGGGGGAGAATGAGACCGTTATTCGGTTCGGGGTAGACTTTGCAAGAGAGATTGGCTTAAGTTGTCTTTCAGCTAAATTAACGAATGCAGCTTGCTTAATTGAAAACCTTGAAGTGATTTGGACTTTGGAGGAGCTGCCACTGGTTTCGTAGAAGCGTAGGATTGTGGAATCGTTTTGTTCACTCTTCTTCATGCAGCTGAAGGCATAGGTCCCAGGGGAAACCGAAAGGAAACTTTGGGAAGGCGGTAAATGACCTCCTGTATTCTTGTGTAATTGAATGGCTTTTAGAGGAGTGATATATTGTTGGACGTGTTGACGAGTAGTGTGGGTCTTCCAAGTTCCTAAATGAGGTATAATTGAGTAATTTGCATGATACTGTCCAAGGCATTGTGCTCCAGGTGTAGCCATTGGTGGACCAGCATGCCCCCGACGAGTTGTTAAGTCATCACGGGATAGCCAACCAATAGACCGGAGTAGTGTCAGGGCGATGGTGCGATTCGGATCTTCAAGGACTTCATATTCGGGGAGACCGCGGGTAGCGATTAGTAGGCCTTGTTTGCCATCGTTGACATCGAGGAAGGTTTGGAGGGCGTGAGTAGTGGTTGAATCTTCGAACCAGCCCATGGGTTTGCCGGGAACATTGGGCCGTTTGAGAATTGAAGTGAGATAGTAGTCTATCATCATGGGATACAGTTGGGCACCCCACTCCTGTGGAGCGGGTCCAAGGTTACGTTCGGTTACATGGAAAGGAGTATCTCCCCAAGCAGTATTTGTGTTGATACCTGTTGGAAAAAGAACTCGGAGTCGGTGATCTTTTAATGTGTTCTGGATGGTATGCTGAACATCAATCCGTGGTGAATTTGATGTAACTGTGATAAGAGTGTGGATTGAAAGAGGTGTTGTTTTCAAGCTGCGACGGGTTCGGGTTTTGTGGGCCATTTTGGGAACTTTGAGCTGTGTTTGAACTTCCAAGGTAACGGCAATTGGTCCTTCTTCATGAAGCAGGATCCTAGTTTGTATATTGTCGTGACTGGTTATTCGTTGATCTTGGTGAGGGGGGCAGTAATTATATTCGTCGCCTACATCGCCGGTGTCCTCCAACATCAAAACGTTACTATAAGTCTTTTTTGTGGGTTTATGATGCAGACTTAGGATCCCTGTTTTTTTAGATACCCGCAGCCGAATGAAGGAATTTTCGATGATATAGAATTCGCCTTTCAGCTGAACCCGCAATTCGGATTTTTGTAGAAGGTTGGTATCTATCGGATCAGATGCTAGATAAAAGGTTGCATAGCCGAGGCTAGGAATGGCTTCTGCACAGAAGGTAATCATGATTTGGCTTGTTTTGTCTTGTGGCTGTGGTTCTCCTTCATAGATTGGGGGAAGTGTGTGGACATCAAGTAGGGATTGAAGAATTGGATCTAGTTTGTGAGCTGTAATCATCTGGAATGGGATTTGCTCTCCCGTAGCTGTATACAGGGCTAGTTGGGATATTTTATCAGATGAGGCCGGGAGGTCGAGGAGAACCCGGATCACATCCGTTGCATCCCATGGATGAGGATTAAAAACACGGAAGGTCACAATGGGAGATTGGCGAGTTTTGGTTGATGGACTTGAGTTCGTGTGTGTATTGATATAGTGGATAGCTTCGCCGAGGAGTTGATGCCCGAGTTGCTGGCTCCATGCAAAGCGGCGTTCCATGTCTTCATGTGTAGCATCTACACTACAACCACAAATTGAATCATGCGGGTGATTCTGTAACAGAAGCTTCCATGCTCGCCGTAAAGGAACACATGGATATTTCGCCCCCAACCACCACGCAATGGTTGAAAAGGGTTCCACCCAACGTTCAAGTAATTGCTGAGTAGAGAAATTCAGTTGTTTCAGATACAAACGAGCTGAAAATACACCAGGGAGAATGGGGACATACTTGCTGGCATGCTGTTCCCCATCAATAACAGGTAATTCCGCTAGTTTCACTTCATTTTCGATGATGTCGAAGTAATCCTTGAAGGTGCCATGCTGGACAGTGACTTCCCTGAGTTCGTTGATAAAGTCTGCGAAGAGCTCATCAATGAAAGGACTCAGCTCATCCATTCCAGTTATTCCTTTTTCAATTGGGCTTTTTCCGTAAGTCCCCAGAAGTTGGGAAATAGTCCTGCCTTGTAGAATGTCACCTGAGTGGAACCGTTCGTTCAGATTATGTATCAATTTGGGGAGATGTGATTGTGGGGGCAGATGGTCACTACCGTTCATCAGAAGGGCGGCAGAACTGGTCCCCCGCAGAGAAAGGACGTTTAGTGGCATAAGAACCTGTGCAAGTGCGGCATCTACTGAATCAGGCAGGTTCGCTGCAGTGGAGTAACTCGATCGTAAATGTACTAGGAGAACTTCTGACCCGTCTGGCGCTTGCCATCGGAGTTCAGTAGGGAGTGTTTTTCCATGGTCTTCTAGCCCACGCCACCAGATACTCTTGTCAATATCGAATCCTCGGAGGATTTGAGGAAGTTGTGCAATATGACCAAAGGCATCAGGCACATAACCGATTGCCATTACATCGCCAAATTCACTACCCGTCTGCTTGCCAAAGAGCAGATTCCGAATAAGCGATTCGCCGCTGACAAGGAACTCATCAGCAAGTACATACCAAGGTCCAATCTGTATCCGATTCTGTTCAATGAGTTGCATGAGTCGATGACGATGTTCTGGCCGCAGTTCTAAATAATCCTCGAGGACGATGGTTTGACCATCCAGGTTGAATCGTAAATATTCTGAGTTGCTCTCCATCAATTCAATGAGTTGATCCAAGGTCTTCACTAGCAACCATCGAAAATCCTCGAAGGGCAGATACCATTCCCGATCCCAGTGAGTGTGACTAACAAGAATTATTTTTCGAAGTGACGGCATCCTAAACCACCCTACAAGGCAAGTTCAAAGTAAGATTGTGATTCCTTGGCTTATACTCTTGTGATATTCAGGGGCATAGAATCTGATTCAAAAATCATTGATTAATGCACAATTCACAACGAGATTAATCACGCGTAGGCTCTGAAAGTTCAACTATCTTTTCATCAATACGTACAATCGTGCGAATTGCCAGCGTTTACAAGTATAATATTTTAGTGCAATGGTTTTTTCCACGCTGAAGGATTAATGATGCCAATAGTTTGTTAGTAATAACTCGTTCAATCAGGAGCTGTTCATGGACCTGAGTGGGTGGCTCGTAGGTTGTTGGAATCATGTGATTCATGATTCAAAGGTGCCGATGTTTTGTTTCACATCATAGATGGTGTAGTGTATTGAGAATGGCTTCTTTACTTATCCTAAACCCTCTCTGCCTTTTAGTAGCCATGTTATGAATCATTGCTTGGTGGAGGCATCACTAAAGATGACACAACTCATTCAACCTCA
>JABXGU010000737.1 GCA_016550415.1 archaeon
CACCATCTTTTTGTAATATGTAATCAAGTTACAAAAATAATCTGGCTATATAAACATTTGTAGAATCCGAAAAACCCATTATGAGGATGGCATAAGCACGCTAGAAATCAAATTAAGAGAGTGTACTTCTGAAAAATAAACCTAAGTGACTTATTTTCGATCGGAATATAGAAGAAGGGTTTGGATTCGATGGGATGGGACATCGATAGTCAGACTCGTTTTTTTCGTTAGAGTGGGAACTGGTTTGGCTGTTTTTTCTTCAGCAAGTGAGGCACTGAAAGTTTGTCTTAGGGGAATGGCCGTTTTGATTGTTGATTTTGTTGAAGTGCCCGCAACCTCATATAGGCGAAGAACTATGGCATCTTCTTCCTCAGCTTTCTTGAGAGCGCTTAGTAAGAGGTTAGCAGGTTCAATTGAAACAAAGCTAAGACTTGGTGAAAGTGAAGCCGCATTATGCGGTTCTGTTTGAAGAGAGCGAAGGGGTAAATTGAATGCTTGAGCTTGGCGAATTCCCTTATTATCACGCCAAGTTCCTGAATGCGGTATTATTGAAAAGTGATAGCTATTTATCCCAAGGCATTGTGCCCCAGGAGTTGCAGGAGTTGGTCCAGCATCACCACGACGTGTGGTGAGGTCGCCACGGGAGAGCTGACCAACACCACGGATTAGGGTCAAAGCAATTGTGCGATGGGAATCATTGAGAACTTCAAAACCTGGGAGTCCCCGACTTGCAATCATTAGACCTTCTTTTTCATTTGTTACATCAACGAAGGTTTGCTGCGCATGGTTTGGTGCTGAGTCTTCGAACCATCCCAGTGGTTTTCCGGGGATTCTTTCAAATTGAAGTAGATGAGTGAGGTAAAGGTCCATTATTGTGGGGAACAGGAGATTAGACCAGTCATGGACTTGTGGATGTATGGACCTTTTGTTTACATAGAAGGGGGAATCAGCCCACGCAGTATCTACTTCTAGACCTGAAGGGAAGAGTACTCGGAGGCGATGGTCCTCGGCTGTATTATTGATAGTGTTGAATACATCTATTCGTGGTACTTCTGCATATATGGAGACAAGTGTGCGAATTGGCACTTGAACAGTTTTGGTGGATCGTTTTTGCCTGGAAGTATCAGCTGCTGCTGGTACAGGTAGATCTGTTGTTATTTCCCATGTGACTGCGATGGGTCCCTTTTCGATAAGTCGGAGTCGGGATTTTCTCAATTGTTTGCTTACGATTCGATTATCTTTGGCAGGAGGGCAATAATTGTACTCATCACCAATGTCACCCATGTCTTCGAAGGTGAGAAGATTGTGGTAATTTCTCCCACTAGATTTGTGATGTACGGTTAGGGCACCATCTGAAGGAGAAAATATGATTCTGACCATTGAGTTCTCGGCAGAAGGTGCTTTAGATTTATCATCTACAACCAATGAAGCTGAACTAGCAGTTTTACCACCTGATGATGGTTTTGCGAGATAATATGTTTGATAGCCTAGTGCCGGGATATCTTCTGCAATGAAGGTTAGTAGAAGAGAGTGAGTTGGCTTTATTGGAGTAGGAGGTTTAGAGGGACTGCCTGGCATAGAATGTTGATCAATAAGTGGCATGAGAGCAGAATCAATTTGATGCCCGAGAGTAACCTGACAGGTGACAGGATTTCCGTCACCATCGTATAGTGCATAGTCTTTAGAGGATTCAACAGGATTGTCGAGTTCTATGAGAATGCGAGTCACATCTGTATGAGCCCACGTGTGAGGATTGAAGACTCTTACAGCCGCGTATGTAGGTTCAGGAACGCGAGAAGGAGGCTTGGTGTTGATGAGCGCATTAATGTGGGAGATGGCTTGGTTGAGAACCAGGTTTCCAAGTTCTTTGCACCATCTGAATCGGAGTTCCATGTCTTCATGAGTGGTATCTACACTGCAGCCACAGATGGAATCGTGAGGATGATTCTTGAGAAGTAATTTCCAGGCTCGACGAAGCCAATTTCTTGGGTAGGGGGCACCCAGCCACCACGCAATAGTAGCGAATGGTTCAGCCCAACGTTCCAAGAGCCGCTCGGATTCAGCATTAGCTTGTTTCAAGTAAAGGCGTGAAGAAAATACACCAGGTAGGACTGAAATATGTTTACAACTATGTTGTTCACCATAAAGGACCGGCAAATTCTGAATTTTAACTTCATGGCGAACAATATCCAGATAATCCATTAAAGTTCCGTGACGAAGTTTTACTCTTCGGAGTGTTTTCAGTGCTGGATCAAATAATTGGCTTAACATTGGTTGAAATTTACCGAGTATAGCTTCTACTTCAACGGAATCCAGTTTTAATGTATTAGTAATAAGTTGTTGAAAGAGTTGGCCAGTAGTCTTTCCAGCTAGAATATCTGAAGTCTGGAGTCTACTGTTCATCTCCTCTATAAGCTGGGGAAGATGTGATTGTGGTGGAAGATGATCACTTCCATTAAGCAAGAGTAATGCTGAGCTCGTTGCTCGAGGAGCAAGAATTGTTACAGGCATTAGCAATTGTGTTAGAGCTGCATCAACATCCTTTGATAAGCGGGCAATCGGGCCATAGCCAACACCTAGGTGAACGCTAAGGACCTCTGAACCATCTGGAGCTTGCCATCGGAACTCGGTTGGCAGAGATTTTCCTTGGTCATCGAATCCACGCCAGAAAATGCTTGACTCAATGTTGAAACCTCTGAGCAGTTGGGGTAGTTGAGCGATGTGACCGAAAGTGTCTGGTGTATAACCTATTGGCATTATGTCACCAAATTCCCGTCCGACTTGGTGCCCAATCAAGAGGTTGCGGATGAGGGATTCTCCACTAACTAGGAACTCATCAGCAAGCACATACCAAGGACCGATGTGAAGGCGTTTTTCTTTTACCAAGTGTTCAAGGCGTTGTCGATTTTCTGGGCGAATATCTAAATAATCTTCGAGGATGACTGTCTGACCGTCCAGAGTGAAGTGAGCATACTTTGGATTCTTTTCCATTAATTCGAGGAGTTGGTCGATGACATCAACAAGTTTCCACCGAAATTCTTCAAAGGGTAAATACCATTCTCTATCCCAGTGTGTATGACTGACAATGATTAATTCAC
>JABXGU010000738.1 GCA_016550415.1 archaeon
ATCAGGTTCGGTGTTCCCCCTATTTGAAGTTGATAAAATGCATATACTAAGAAGAGCGTCCCTATCATAGAAAATGAAAAAAACAGAAACATTGATGAGGCAAGTAAGAAAATCGCTGATCTGGGGACCTTTTTCCAGACTGCCATTCCTTCCTTAAACGCTCTGGGATAGGAGCCCAGTGCTTCCCTGAAGGCGAATTTATCGACTTTTTCCATACTCTCCTTGAGTCTAAATCGCCAGACTGCTGCAACAAGAAAAAGCAGAGTTACTATGGCATACGCTATCCTCATACCCAATATGGATCCAAAAGATGTAACCAGCAGAACTGCCACTACAGGAGCAGGAGTCGTAGCAACACGCGTAATTACATTCCATATTGTAAATCCTGTACCTCTCTTCTCGGCCGGTATAGAATCTGTCAGTATGGCCATCAAAGCTGGCTGATACACCAGAGCCAGGCTTGTTATCGCTGACCCGATCATGATAAAATGCCAGCTGGGAGCGATTGCATAGAAGATGTAGGAGAAGGCAACGCCAAATGTCATCACGACTATTAGCTTTCGTCTTCCGTATTTGTCTGCCATATAGCCTCCCAAGAATTGGACCGATGCTATGCAAAGCATGGAAACCATCATGATTACACCTAGAATGAAAGACCCAAAATTCGGATCCCCTCCGCTAAGGGTAACAACATAGTCTGAGTAGTACGTGCCAGGAAGTTCTCCTGCAAAATCTATAAGAATCCAGCTCACAATTAGTATAAGATAGTTTCCAGTGAATAGGGAGAGAGTCGATATCTTCTTTCTTGACTCTTTTGGCTCTAATGGCTGTTCCGCTTCTTCTAGGAGTTCATCCTTGTTCTTAAGATTTTCTTCCCCCATTCTGAGCTCATCCTTGATTCAGAAATATTTTGCTCCTATGCCTTCCTCCATATTTAAAGCTTCCTTAGAAGATTTCGGCCAACCGACTCATTAGTTGTGGATAATATTAGAACATATGTTCTAAAAATAATCTCCAGCTGCAAAAATCCTGGGTTGTTGCTCTCAAACACATTAGACCTCTCTTTCTTCCTCTTTGGGTTCATGGACTCGGAAGGCGACTAATAGAATTGCGGGAACCATGAGAATCGGCATGAGAAGAAACGGAAGCTGCGGAGATATAAATCCATAAAGCAATCCTCCTAGCAATCCACCGATGGCCATGAATATGTAACTAAAGAAGTTCATCGAGCCCATTACTTTTCCCCGCTTTTCTTGCGGAACGAGATCAGCAAACCATGCTTGAGAGGCTGCAAATCCGAGAAGCTGCACAAAGCCAAAGAGGATGACGGCTATTGTGAGATGTATCATCGGATTATTGAAGACAATAGGATAATTCGCGTAGACAAAGAGTAAGACTGACGGTATTATCGCAAGACCAGATATGATTAGTGGCTTTTTTCTGCCAATTTTGTCTATCAGTTTCCCGATCGGCAGGGACATGAGTATCATGCTTATAAAAAGGGCAATGGAAAGGTAGCCCCACTGTATGCGAGCAGACTGAAGGGCAGGATCATTCTCCGGCCTTAGTGCTGGGTTCGGTACACCACCTATCTGAAGCTCGTAGAAGGCGTAAACCAAAAGAAGTGCCCCTGACATGGAAAACGTGAAGCGAAATATAACCGAAGCCATTAATAGAAAAATCGTAGAACGGGGTACAACCCTCCAGACCAATATTCCTTCCCTCATTGCTTTGGGATATGAACGAATTGTTTCTCTGAAACTGATTCTTTCTTCTGTTTCCATACTCTCTGTCAGTTTCATTCGGATAATTGCTGCCATTGTATAGAACAATACAACGACAGAGTAGGCTATTCTCATTCCGGTTAAGGATCCAAAAGTGCCTACTAACATTAAGGCCACAATTGGAGCAGGAGTCGTGGCAACACTTGCAATCAGATTCCATATGGAGAAACCTGTTCCCCGCTTTTCAGGGGGTACTGAGTCTGCCATCATGGCAAGCAGTGCCGGCTGATAAAGCAGCACCAGATTCTGTATCGCAGCTCCGATCATGATAAAATGCCAGCTGGGAGCGATTGCATAGAAGATGTAGGAGAATGCTACACCGAATGTCAATGTTACTATTAGCTTTCGTCTTCCGTATTTGTCTGCCATATATCCTCCTAAGAACTGGACAGAAGCTAGGCAAAGAAAGGAGACAAGTGTGATTACTCCTAGGATGACAGATCCGAAATACTGATCTCCTCCACTGAGAGTAACAACGTAATCCGAGTAATAGGTATTGGGTAGCTCTCCGGCAAAATCCATCAGGATCCAGCTCATAATCAGGATCAGATAGTTCCCAGTAAATAGTGAGAGAGTTGATATTCCCTTTGAGGGTGCTGGAGGTTCCGGATCATTCTCCAACTGCCCGGTTTTTCCATTTTTTGCTTCCTTCTTTTCATTTCGAGCTTCTTCTTTCATCCTTGGTTCATCCTTGCTCTCACAGTACCTGAGCCCTTTAGGATGCTATATATTTAAGGCTTCTCCAATCATTTTGGCAAATTTGAGACCTATTTCACTGGTTTCAGACCAAAAATGTTAAGTAAAGCAATCTAATATAGTCATCATAAATTGCCCCTTAGAGGTTCTCAGGCAAAGTTATGCCAAGGGAGAGGATTTGAAAGTGAGAAAAAAGATAAAACAGATAGTGACGCTAACATTGCTCCTTGCGACCGCAATATCACTCCTGGCTGCTTCTTTCCCTAGCTATCTTGAAGACGGAAACAGGAAGCAAATCTACAAAGAAATGGACTTGACCCTTGCGAATGGAGGAAGTGAAGCCATTGAATATGTAGGTCCCCCATCTCCTAGAAGATATAGCGTTAGTGTTAAACCTTCGTACCCGTACGAGAAACCCATCATAAGGGATCCCAGGATCATATTCGGATTGTTTGACGGAATCCGGCCTTTTCACGTTGATTTTTACTATATAATCTAATTTCCCCTTTTTTTGGATCATATTTCTTGGGCAATTATGAAATATTCTGACCTTCCGGGGCAATTAATCCTTGTTTAGCAAGAATGC
>JABXGU010000739.1 GCA_016550415.1 archaeon
ATGGGCTTTTAGGGGTGTCTAGTATGCACTTAAATTTAAGTTGCAGACAAATGCTTTAGCACAAACATTTCAAAGGTGTGCAGGATGCTACCATTTTATAAGAAAATTTCTTATGGTGTGGGTCGATTCGGGTCATCGTTCCTTTTGTCACTTGTTGGTCTTACAACCTTCTACATCTATTCAACGTATTTCGCTTTAGACTGGTTTTTGAATGGTCTTGTCCAAGGTATATCATTTCTTGTCATCGGTTTTACACATTGGTTGACTGGTTATTACAGTGATGGTTTAGAAACAAAGTATGGAAGACGCAAGCCCTTTGTAATACTTGGTGCTCCAGGTCTGGCAATTGCTGGAATACTACTTTTCATTCCACACTTCTTCATTCCTGTTGGCTCTCCTGATCCAATGATTGGATGGGTTCTCTTTGGCTACTACCTAGTTATACTGTGTCTTTTCAAATTCTTCTATGCATTTCTATTGACTGCTTTTCAAGCCTGGCTTCCGGAGATAACAGATGAGAATGAACGCCCAGTGGTTTCAAGCATGCAGAATACATCCAATTGGCTTGCTAATGGTATTGGCTTTGTAATCGGTTTCCTAGATTCTACTACACTCCTCTTCGCTACCGGCTTACCCACTTCTCTAATGCTCATGTTAGTATTCGCCTTTGCTGGAATTGAGATATTATTCTACTTGCCTTCAATTGCTTTCATCAGAGAAAAACCAGGTT
This sequence comes from archaeon, assembly GCA_016550415.1. The sequence goes on from JABXGU010000739.1 coordinate 731, forward strand.
TGGTGATACCAAAGCGTAGCTTGAAACGTGAAACAGCAATAGTCCTACGTAACCGAACCTTTGTCGGCTGGATTATGGCTGTTGGATTCCTATCCTTTACATTCAATGCTATCACTGCCCAAGTCGTTGGATTCGCATCAAATGTGCTAGGGCTGACTAGTGTTACAGATTTGATTATAGTGGCTGTAGGGCTTTTCTTCACACTAATACTATTTCTCTACATTTGGGTATTCATTGCGAAACGTGTAGGTAAAAAGCGTTCACTGATATTTTCTACGGCAATTCTAGCTATAATGTTGCCACTGACAATCTTGATAGGCTCTGTTCCACTACCACCAATTCTGCTAGGTGTTATCTTCTTCCTGCCAATGGCTTCATGCATGTCCATGTATTACATTATGAGCTACGTTGTTCCTGCTGACATTGCACAAGTAGATGAACAAGAGTCAGGTGAAGCCCGATCTGGAATGTACACAGGCTTTCTTGGAGTTCCATTGAACATCTTTCAATTTATGTCATCGATAGTTCTTGGTTATGTCATGGCCCTGTCAGTTCAGCAGACGGGTAGTTCACTCTTAGGATACATGTGGTGGGGTCCAATCTTCACTCCAACACTAATAATTGCTATAATCATCATGTTGTTCATCAACCTCGACCCAGAATTCAAATCAAAGTAATATTAGAGCGGCTAACCTAAGAAAAAGCCGCTCACCTCCATTTTTTTAAAAAACACTTCAGTAGTTTAATCTACCCGATGATTTGATGAAGTATTTTTGAAGTGCTTGTTTCCCTTGTAAATGGAATGGTTGCATTTATTTGTAAAAAATGAATAAGCGATTTTTGATTATCAAGATCTAGAGCAGTTTCTAATGAAGCAAAGCAAATTGCTTGTGTTCTTTTTCTTTGGGCAGCTTTCATGTGAGCTTGAAGACTGTTAACACCGAATTTGGGATTCAAAAATGTGGGTGGAGAAAGATAGAGGATGTTGGTGCCTGTACCAAGCCAATCCATTGCTGCAACTGGACGTGAATGCTGGCGTCCTAGATGTATAAGGGTATCAAGTACCTTTGCTGTTAATAGGGGCAAATCAGCGAGTATAATCAAGGCAGCACCAGCTCCCTGCTTTTCAATATAATGAGTACATTCAGCTAATTCTGAGTTCAGTCCATTAGCCTTAGCAGTGAAGAGTTCATACTCATTAGGTAAAATTGAATTAAGTAGCTCCTTTTCGCTTGAAACGATGAGGATACGGTTTATTTCATTCGCGTTTTCAACTGCATGAAGTACATCTTTTAGCATAGCTAATACCAAATTCTGACGAGAGTCAGAGTCTAGTATTGGTGCGAGCCTATGTTTGGCTGCAGGCATGGTGCGGAACGGAATAATTGCAACCGTATTAGAGACCAACAAGTTGACCTCATTGTTCAATTCATTGAGTAAACAACTTAGAATAATATTTAGGAGTGTGATATTCCTTCTGTATCTGTTTTCGCTCTATGATGAGTCTTAAGCGTTGGTAGGCGATGGCAAATATGTAGCCTCCTACGAAACCAAAAACATGGGCGCCATGGGCTACACCGCTTCCAAATTCTATTAACGTGAGAACAACTTCGAATATGAAGTAAATCATGATGAAATTCCAAGCAGCGATGTATCTATTAGTTTCACCATAACCGGTCCATACTCGAATTCTGCGGCGGGGCATCAAATATGCATAGGCAGCCAGTATTCCAAAAATGGCACCTGATGCACCTAGAGTTCGAATGTAAGCAGCATATGGAATAAAGATGCCTTCTAGGGTTACTGTGAGAAATGTATGTCCAAGGCTACCGATTATTCCTGCAAATAGGTAGAGGGGAATATAGAGGAGTGGATGCATTTCCTGTTCTACTGTGGGTCCGAAGAGATAGAGAAAGTACATGTTATAGAAGAGGTGAATAGGATCACTGTGCAGAAACATACATGTTATGAGTGTGTGTAAATTCTGTGCTTGAAGTATTTGTGCTGGGACGAGTGAATAATTGTAGGTTATCTCTGGGGAGAGATATTGTAGAATATGGACAAATACGTTTAGTAGAATTAGTGTATAAGTCATAAAGGGTTTCAGGGGACGGATTATTTCGACTTCATCCACGCAAGACAACTCCTAAATTGATAATTGAAACATACTGAGATTTCTGCTGATATTTTCTCATCCTATTTGTCTTTTACTAGGGTGCACTCTACTTACGCTAGAAGGATAATATTTCCTGACAAGGTACAATGGGAACAATCCTTGAAGGTTGTAGAGACACAAAGATTATGTGCTCATAGTCTCGGCTTTGATGTAGTGAACATTCATGGCGCTTCGCGAGTATCTCTACCCCTCCTTGGAACTTAAGCTCGTAATTGTTCGTTCACTTGATGTGGACATTTCGCTAATGAAGTATGGATCAGAATCGAAGGAATATGAGAAAGCAGCATCATGGATTTCCCTTTGTCCAAGAGATGCAAATCGACTTGGCCTCAAGGAGGGAAACGCTGTCCAGATTACTTCAGCCAATGGCAAAGTGGTAGTCAATATTCGGGTTGAGGAGGAGCTTTCTGAGGGTCTGGCTGTAATGGCCACAGGACCTTGGGCAAATGCATTACTACCATCTAAACCCCCACATCAGGGAATCACTATTACTTTGAAGACAACAAAGGAGCCTGTAACTAGTCCTGATGAACTGCCCTAAATTCAATGCAAACCTTTTTTCTAGTTGCATTGAAAAACTGGAAATGATGCTTCAAATAAGCTAGCTCTCTTACTCATTGTTGAGTTGATTACTGACCATTATCTGAAGATTTGCCGGACTTCCGTTTTACTATTTTTGTGAAAGCATTGCGAAGCTGGTCAATACGTCCCTTTTCGAAATGAAGATGTAAACGCCAATTATTCTTCAATATGGATTGCAGCTGACGAATACTGGTCTGTACTTTTTGGCGTGCTGGACTAGTTTTTGACCAGTTCTTGCTAGTTAAGCTGATGTCACCTGTTTCTGTTTGTGTTGGTGCTTGAATATTGCGTTCGTATAGATCACTTTTCTGTGATAGACGTCCTATTAGTGGCTCATAGAATTGGTGTGCTCGAGCATGTTCCCAATCTCGTGCTTTTTCTAGCTGTGACAGTTGATAACTTTCTCGAGTCACTTTAAGGACTTCTTCTGGGCATGCGTTTTCGCAGGCTCCGCAGAAAACACAATTTTCCTCAATGACTTTGAGCTTGTTTTCATCTCCTGTCGGGAAGATAGCTTTTGTTGGGCAAATGTTGAAGCAGTTTACGCAGCCTGTTGGATCACAGCGCTCTAGGTGTTCTATCTGAACCTTTCCGGTGAGGGGAAGAGTAACGTCCAACGCTTTGTATGGGCATTTCTGGGCGCATAAAGTGCAGTCGACACACAAGCTATCGTCGATTGTCATTTTTCCCTCAACAACAGGTTCAAGAATCGTCCGTGGTGGTGCAGTGGTGCACTTTACCTTGATAGCCTCAGAGGGGCAAATGGTTTCACAGAGGCCGCAGTAGTCACAATGAGTAGCGTCTATTCGAATGCCAACAGCAGGAGAAAAGTTGGGAGGCTTGGGTCTTTCTTCTGTCCAGTAGATGGTTATGCATTCAGGACATAGAAGTTCGCATAAGCCACACCAAGTGCATTTATTTTCATCAATGGCAATGGTGCCTTTTGCTTCAGGAGTACCTGCTGCTACCTTCTCTGTTGACTTTTTGCTTCTATATTTTACAAGTTTTGTTTTTGGAGTAACTTTGAGGTCTACCTTGATGGCTTCTCGTGGGCAAATTTTAGCACAGAGAAGACAGGGTGCACATTTAGATTCATCGAGTTCATGTTTTCCTTTTAGTCTAGCATATTGGGTGTCAGCAGGAATATCGTCGAAACATGCTTCAATTGCATTAAAGATGCAGGCTGAATCGCAAAGCCCACAGAATGTACACTTGTCTTCGTCGATGATGACCAGGGGGGCACCCTCCAATCGCCCTGCAGCTACTTCTTTCACAGGTCCCAGAGTAATCGCTTCCCATGGACAGGGAAGGCATAGACTACAACCCACGCATCGCGACAGGTCATACTTCAGGTTCTTTTTGAGTAAGGATGTCTTCCAATTAAGCTCAATGGCTGATTCATCGAGTATGTCGGTTGTCACCTTTGGGCGTTCGCCCACTGTGATTCGGTCTCTCTGAACTTTAGTCATGAAAGCCATCCATTTTTTAGGTTGTATCTAGCCTTTCTTGATTTCTCCTTCGAGCAGTAGCTACAAGTTCTGTTCCAAGTGGTCCTAGATTCACAATTAGCTTAGTGAAATCCGATACAAGCTTTGCCAGTCTTCGACCTTCTGAAGCTGATGTGTTGCCAAAGAAAAGACGGCGTTGATCTATTCCCGTTTCCCGCAGAATTGGCAGTAGTTTTTCATATCTTTCTTTGGCTTTTATTATTCCTGTGCGGTGGTGGCAGTCTTGTTCGTGGCATCCAATTATTGCTACTCCATCTGCGCCTTGACTAAAGGCTTCTAAGATAAGGAGAGGGTCAAGGCGTCCTGAGCAAGGAATCCTAATAGGAATAAACTGTGGCGGATAACGGAGGCGACTGATTCCTGCAGCATCAGCAGCTGCATAGGCACACCAATGACATAGAAAACCAATAATGATTGGTTGTAGAGGATTGCCTTTTATTGCAGCTTGTACAGCAGCAGCAAGTTGATTACGAGTAAATCCGGGAAGGTCCAGTGCACCTGTGGGGCAGGCAGCAACGCAAGCACCACATCCTGTACAAGCTAGCTCGTCTATGACTGGTTTTTTCTCCTTTGAGAAGGTGATAGCATCTGCATCGCAGGTTTGCTCACAAAGCCTGCAGCTTTCACATAGGTCGGGCTCCAAGATTGGGGCGTAAACATCAAGTGCAAGGTTACGGAGATTGAGGAGAGAGGCTACTTTTGCTGCGGCAAGACCTGCATGGGCAACGGTATCTGCAATGTCTTTTGGACCTTGAGATGTTCCTGCTAGGAATACGCCAGCAGAGTATGTACCTGTTGGATCCAACTTGGGATGCTGTTCTAAGAAGAAATGATTCTCATCAAGTGGTACATTCAATAGATTAGCTATTGATGTATTTGTTGGAGTTGGGTCCATTCCAACACTTAGTACAACCATATCCACTGAAAGTTCTAGAGGATTGCAGAGTTCAGTATCTTCCGCACGGACGATTAATTGGCGTGATTGAGGATCCTCCTCAATTTCTGCTACACGGCCACGAATGAAGGTAACTTCGTGTTCTCGTGCAGCACGCTCATACAATTCTTCAAAGCCCTTACCGAAGGTTCGCATATCTGTATAGAAAATGTAGACATCAGTGTCAGGTTGTCCAAGGCGTATCTGCACGGCTTCCTTGACAGCGTAAGTGCAACAGACACGACTGCAATAGGGTCGGTTAATACGAAAGTCTCTACTGCCAACACATTGAACAAAAGCTATCTTGCTTGGCGGTTTTCCTGTTGAGGGACAGATTACATACCCTGAGGATGGACCATTTGGGTTTAGTAAGCGTTCTAGCTCTGGTGCAGTAATAACATCAGGATAACGCTCGTACCCATACTCAGCAAGAATCTCCGGGTTAAATGGTTTGAAACCAGTAGCTGCAACAATGGCTCCAACTTTGAATTTGTGGGATTTCTCTGCATCATCGAAGCGGATTGATTCCTTTTCACAAACACCAACGCAGGATTGACAACCAACACATTCGTCCATGTCAATATATGGGGCTAAAGGAACAGAGTTCGGGTATGGTCTAACGATTGCTCTTCGTGTGCCAAGACCATAATTGTACTCATTTGATACTTCGATGGGACAAATTTCAAGGCACTTATTACACCCATTACAACTTTCTAAATCCACATATCGGGGCTTCTGATTTATGATAACCTCATAAGCGCCTGGATTACCTCGAACATCTATCAACTCACTCATTGTGAAGATTCTGATTTTTGGATGGCTGTCCACCCGAGTCATAAGTGGTCCGAGAATGCATAGGCTACAGTCGAGTACGGGAAAGAGTTTATCCCATTTAGCCATATGACCCCCAATAAAACCACTCTTCTCAACTAGCACAACTTCATGACCAGCATCGGCAAGATTCAGTGCTGTAGTTATGCCAGCTACCCCTGCTCCGATAACCAAGACACGCTTTGTGACCGGGATTTTTACACTATGAATTGGTATGCCATTTTGAGCTGTTAGAATTGCTGAATCAATCATTATCTGAGTCTTGGCAGCTGCTGCGGTGGGATTATCCCAGTGGACCCAACTACATTGTTCACGTATATTAGCAATTGCGAGAAAGCCACGATTCAACCCAGCCTCCTCGATCGTCTTGCTTAGTAATTCACCATGGAGTCTTGGAGAACAGGCAGCCACAACAACTCTGTCAACCTTTTCTTTTAGAATGGTTTCTTGAATCAGTTTCAGACCCTGTTCCACACAGAAATGTGCGTCATCCACAACAACAAGATGGGGTTGTTTTGAATAGTGTTTTTTCAAAGATTCAATATCTATGACGCTGTCAATATTTGTGCCACATTTACAAAGAAAAAGTGCAGTTCGCAAAGTTGTTTTTGCAGGTGTCTTAAGTCGGGGTTTCTCAGTTTTTCTTCGATGTGTTGATTGTTTCGAAGTTGACTTATTTGGCACCCATTATCACCGTGGCAGCACGTCACAATATGTGGGTTCGTTATCAGATGCTATAATATTTGTTACCTTCCCAATTGATGTTTAAATTATTAAGGTGTGCTAGGCTGTTGATAAAAAGGAGAAAGCAATGGAGTTGTAAACAACTGAAGGAGAATTTATAATAATTGACCTTTTTAGAGACAAGTGGAGTGTGACTAGTATGATAAGCATCATTATTCCTTGGGTTAATTTCATTTTACTTAATGTATTTGGAGTCGTATGCTGGTACTTTTACATCAAAAGTGTAATGCCAGCACATCGCGAAGAAAAAGTTGGACCCAAAGCATGGGAAGATTGTAAACGTTATCGTAGCATCTCAGGATTCTTTATCATCCTCATTGTGATTCAAATAATACTATGGATTTGGATTCCCATACCAGGCCTAAACTGGATAATCAGTCCAAATCCATGGATTCCTATTATCGCTGGAATAGCGGTAGCAATACCTTGCACAATTATCCTAGCTAAAGCAGTTATGGATGCTGGGAGCGAAACTATGGTGCCAGAAAAGGATCACCAAATGTATGGAGGAATTTACAGGCATATTCGTCATCCCCAGATGCTTGGCGAGATGCCTTGGTATTTCTTGATTCCATTATTTATGAACCAGCTTTTCATCTTTCTTTATTCACTACTTTTTGTTTTGATTGTGGTACCCATTGTAATTCATTTTGAAGACAAGGATTTGATAAAACGATTTGGTGACCCCTACATCAAATACCGTGAAGAAACTGGAGCATTAATTCCAAAATTCTGGCGTCGGAAAAAGAAACATTAGTTACTAGCATTCCAGCATTGATTCCTTTCATGAAAAATGTGTTAATATGATATCTTTGACTTGACAAGCATCACTGTGTTGTAGCTTCCTAACAAATAAATGGAGAACTTCGATAGGTTACAGTAATGAAACTGAATCCGTTACAGTTGTACAAACTGCTACCAAGGACAAATTGCAAAGCCTGTGGAATGACTTGCATGGCGTTTGCCACAAGACTAGCTCTACGTGAAGTCCAGTTGGATGAATGTCCACCTTTGAAAGAATCAGAGTATTCTGAACAGCTGGCTCAACTTCGAGAACTTACAGAACCATTATTGACTGCTGAAGAAACGGGCATCAAGCTAGATGAAGACAAATGTACTGGCTGTGGGAATTGTGTAGCTGTCTGTCCTGTTGATGCTACAGCAGAACCTGAGACAGCACTTGGAAAAGCTGCCCGAACTCAAGCAACCGTTTTTCGGGTGGAGGATGGAATAGCGAGAATCATCAACCTAGATAAGTGTCGACGTTTTCCACCAGATCGTGTGAATTGCAGAGTCTGTGAACAAGGCTGCTATGTTGGTGCTATCGAGATATGGTAGAAAACAAGAAATTGGAGAAGATGAAGTCTCGATGAAAGATACAGTATGTACAGGTTGTTCACTTGTATGCGATGATGCCATGGTGGCTTTGAAGAAACAGAAACTAGAATCACTTGGTCTTTGCCGGTTGGGTTATGAATGTTATTCAGATGTTTTGGGAAAAAACCGCCTAAAACATCCAATGATTCGAACAGAAAAAAACAAACAGAAAATTGTGCCTTTGGATGTGGCACTAGCTCAATCTGTTGAGATTCTTACTCAAAGTAAACGTCCTTTACTTTATGGATGGTCTAATAGTACTGATGAAGCTATTACCTTGGGGCTGGAACTAGCTCGCTGCCTAGGCGGTGTATTTGACAGCACAGCAAGTCTAGAATATGGTTCTCTACATAATTATGAATTGGCTCGGGGTGACGAAGAATCTGTAACACTAGATGATGTGCGTAATAATGCTGATCATATCGTGTATTGGGGGGCGAATCCAGCTGAGAGTCATCATCGCCACGCAAGCCGCTTCACCGTCTTCCCGAAGGGAGAAAAAATTGCTGAAGGTCGGGAGAGTCGAACTGTATCAGTTATTGATATCAGGAAGACTGAATCAATGCGGCTAGCCAATCATCAGCTTATCCTTAAATCAGCAAATGGCGATGAGCAACTACTTTCTTACTTGCTAAAAGAATTGAAAGGAACAACAGAGACTCCGCCAAAGTTCATTGCTGGAATACCTGCCATTGAATTTCTTAGTTTTGCAAAAAGCCTCAATAATGCTGATTATATTGCACTCTTCTATGGGAACGGATTACTCCATTCAGGACATGCTGCAACAACACTTCCTCTTCTAAAACAAGTTGTAGATTGCATAAACACAAAGAAGCGGCGCTGTGTCACACTTCCCATGGTTACCCATTGCAATGCTGTTGGAGCGGTAAAAACCTGTAAGTCCATAACTAAACATCCATTTGCTGTAGATTTTTCGGAAAAAACACCCAAGCCATTTATATCAGCTGCAGAGGGGTTGACGGAGGGTAAATTTGATGCTGCATTGATTACAGGGGTAGATGCCATTGGAACGCTCCCTGGAATCGCTGCCCGTTCTCTTCAAAAGATACCCTTCATCGCATTGTCATCTCTTCAATCATTAACAACTCGTGATGCAGCGGTTGTTATACCAACGGCGATAATGGGTGCAGAATGTGCTGGTACTGTACAGAGAATGGATGGGGAGAAGATTACACTCAAACCCTTCAATGAATTACCCACGGGAATCTTAAGCGAATCTAAATTGCTACAACAGTTACTCACAAAGCTTACCACTTCGTAATCTATTATCCGGCTTCTTAATTTAGCTCACAACATTCAATAAGGATAATAATTTAAACCAGCTAAAAAAGAAAGATAAACTCTTGGGTGACTTATCTTGAAAATAGCTGTTTGCGGTAAAGGTGGCGTAGGTAAAACACTATTAGCAGCAACCATTGCACGTTTACTCGGTAGAGAAGGTATTAGAGTATTGGCCGTTGATGCCGACCCAAACACTACACTAGCAACAGCATTGGGTATTCCTGCTGTTGTTGCTGAAACGATTGTGCCTCTGACTGAAAATGAGGAACTTGTAGAAGAACGTACAAGTTTGGACCCTAAGACATTTGGTGGAATGTTCAAACTAAATCCACATGTTGAGGATCTCGCTTCAAAGTTTGGTGTCCAAGCACCAGATAATGTTACCCTCCTAGTAGCTGGGACAGTCAAGATTGGTGGCTCAGGTTGTATGTGCCCTGCAGGTGCCCTCCTAAAAGCACTCATTCGTCATCTTATTGTTGGCAGCAGAGAAGCCTTTGTAATGGATATGGAAGCAGGTATTGAGAATCTAGGTCGGGGGACTACTCGCGGTATGGACGCCTTAATCATCGTTGTTGAGCCAGGTCATGGTGCACTCACAACTGTTGCACGCATCCAGAAACTGGCTAATGACATTGGAGTAAAACGTCTTATTGCTGTCGCAAACAAGATAATGAATGAAGAAGACAAGGCAGCTATTAAATCAGTTTTAACAAAAAGGGATATCCCACTTCTTGCAATGGTTCCCTTTGATTCCGAAGTTAGAATGGCTGGTTTGCTTGGCAAGGCACCTATTGATTATGCTTCAGAGTCTCCCGCAATTAAAGCTATTATTGAATTCATTCCTCGACTTCAAGCATTTCTCGCAGAATAAGCAGAGGAACCATTCATTTCTAATTTATACCTATTTTTGGAATCCTAGGATGTCTGTTTATTTTATTTTTTAACGCTTTTAATTATGTTTATGAGTTTGACAATACTGAATGGTTTCTCTATAATGGTGATTGCACCTTCTCTCAGTGCTTCTCTGCCTAGATGTTGAACAGAATATCCAGTCATCATGATAAAAGTGAGGTTTGGCATAATTTTCTTTAGCTTACGAAGAGTTTCAACGCCATTCATACCAGGCATTCGTATATCCAAGATAACAATGCGAGGCTTAAGGTCACTAATTCTTTCAACTGCTTCATAACCATCCTTTGCGGTTTCTGCCTGGTAACCTTTCAGACGAAGTAACTCGCAAAGAGTTTCTCGCATTCCTTCTTCGTCGTCCACGATAAGAATATCACTCTTATATTCTGAGTTCGGATGGCTTCCCATATTATTCCGCCATAGATGAGATTATTGTGCCTCTATTACATTGCTTATGTTCAAAAAAAGATTAGGTCGAACATTATTTAATGATATCTCCATGAAGAAGGCATCTGAACTTCTAGAGGCCTCAAGATTTTTTATATCTCATTGAATGGTAGCATAATTGCTTCTTCAGGTTGGGTTTTGAATCAAAGATTTTCTTTTGAATACCAAATAACTGCGCTGCAAAAAATGTAGCCTAACAATTGAATCGTTGGGAATGTTCCAAAATGCCAGAATAAGATTAGAAGTGCCAGTTGAAGTAATGCTCCTCCAACGAAGAAAACACCGACAAATGATGCAAGAGGGGGTGCCCTAGGTTTTTTGCCGAGAGATGCAAATGTGATACCCCAAAGAATGTGCATAATTCCCCAAAGAACCCAGCCTACAAAACTAACCAAATTACCAATAATAATTAACTCAATAATAGGTATTGGAGGATAAGATATGGGTCTGTAGCCTAAAATAAGAATAAGGGTTCCAATGGGCGCTAACCATGGAAGGATTAGTGACACGCGGGAAGTAAATTTTGCTAGCTGATCATTTTGTATATGCCAATATCCAATAAAAAATCTAGAAGCAGCAGTTGTTCCACAAGCCATTACTAGCGTTGCTACAAGGAGAGAAGGTAACATACACGGTATAGTACATAAAGTCAAATTGATGGCATCATAGTAAAGAGAACCAATAATGAGAACAACTAGTCCAACTATTCCAATGTAGAAATATTTCTGGACGGATTTTTTATCAGCATCTTGCATCTTAAATCGTCCCATGTTCTCTACAATAATGATAAGTGATTTCCTAATTATCAGTTATAGCATTCTTTTCCAATAAATCAATTTCATGCTTGTTAATACCGTTTCTTTTTCTTCGGATATGGTTGAAATCCTGTTCGTGGCTCAACACTAACCCAACCCCCTTCCATATCAAGAAGTGAAAGAGACCTTAACAAATCAAATGTTATCCAGCGAGATGCTTCAGGATGTGCTGGATAATCCCATAGTCCGTAAGGTCCCTTGAGCCCTTTCACAAAATCAATATTTTCTGCAACCCTGGCGTCTTCTTTGCTGGCACCTGTTCGCCAACATAAATCAAGAATTTGAGCAACATCATAGCGTTGATAATATGTGAAACCCCCACGGAGCGGCTCAATGCCAATGACTCGAGCCACTTCAAAACCTAGTGTGTAAGATTGTCGGGTCTCATGAGCCAAGAGAAGATCAAGACCTCTACGAGTAGCAGGGCTTGTCCGGTATTTGGGATGAAATGCGAGGGCACTAATTGCGGCTGTTGTGTTAGTTCGGCATCCCCTTTCTGAGTGTGCAAGGCGCCTATAGCCTGCAGCGAAGACGATTTTTTCTGCTTTTACACCAGAAGGCCATCCACCATCTGGTAATTGTTTTTCTAGAAGCCATTCGTATGCTTCTTCTGCACCTGAATCTGTAGCGTGACCACTTGCTGCTAATCCAAGGAGAGGTAAGGCTGTTTGAAGAGGTATCATTGTATAAGTTTGAGCCCCCCCGTCTAGCTGCTTACCAGATGGTAGTGACCAAGAGCCATCCCTATTTTGTTTCTTATGGAGGAATTCAACACCTCGCAGGATTGCTGGATGGTTAGGGTTAAGACCGAGATAACCCAATCCCATCAGTGCTTGGGCAGTAGTTCGAAGTTTACCGAGATGAGATCCACCTTCCTCTCCTGATCTAAATGACCCATCAGATTCTTGCAGGGTTAGGAACTTCAAGATAAATGGGTCCTTCTCTTGAATAGCCTTTAACTCAAGTATCTCTTCGTCCGTTTCCTTTCTATCTAGTAATTCACGGAGTACCAGCAGACTGAGACTGGGTGATTCCGATGCTAGAAGAATTGGTGCCCAAGTCATTGTTCCACTCTCAAAACTTCTCTTAGATAAGGTGCAGTAGGTGTAGCCATCCTAGAAACATCATCCGGTGTTCCAGCAGCAATTACCCTACCACCTTTTGGACCTCCTCCAGGACCCAGCTCAATTAGCCAATCACAGTTAGCTAATATGTAGGGATTATGCTCAATGACTATGACCGTATGTTCTTGTTCTACAAGATGATGCAACACGTTCGCTAGACGCACGATATCTTCCATGTGCTGCCCCACAGTTGGTTCATCGAGGATATACAGTGTCTTAGTCTTACCCCTCTTTAGAAGCTCTCGTGCAATTTTTAAACGCTGAATCTCACCACCAGAAAGCGAAAAAGCTGGTTGATGCCACCTCAAGTAGCCCAAGCCCACTGAACGGGCAATTTCCAGCGGTCGAGCTATTTTTTCTTCATCGTGAAATAGTTCATAGACCTCATCTAGGGTTAGCTGGTTTAGTTCCGGTAATGCTACACCCTTTACTCGTATATCCCATGCCTCAGCAAGATATCCGGTCCCCCTGCAAGTTTCACACTCTTCATATACGTCAGGAAGAAAGCCCATATCAATATGGATTAATCCCCTCCCTCTACAGGGTTTACAAATTCCTCCCAATGTTCTAAGATCTATTCCCAGAGCTTTGGCGTCATCACTATCAGCATATATCTTTAGCATAGAGTTGTGAATATCGAGATATCGAGAAGGGCTGCCTATCCCACCTCGACTTTGGTCAACAATCACAGTTTGGGAAGGTGTTCCCTGAATTGACTCATATTCAAGGGAATCTACAGGCTCTTTCGCAAATGATGAGGAATGTGATTTACGTACTAGTGCTCGACCCAAGGTATCAATAAGGAGTGTACTCTTGCCTGATCCTGACACGCCACAAATACCCACTAGGGTGCTTAGGGGTATCTTCACGGTATCACCCCGTAAATTATTGCCACGCGCACCTTTAATTGTCAGCCACCCTTGTGGTAGTTGGCGGTCTCGAATCAGCTTCTCACGTCTTGCACCTCTGAGCCACTTACCAGTTAATGTATCAGTCTCAGCAAGTTCCTGTGGTGTTCCTGTTGCGACGATTTTGCCTCCAGTTGTTCCTGCGCCAGGACCCATATCAATTAGATAATCTGCTGCTTTGATTAGTTGCAAATCATGTTCTACTACAATTACAGTGTTCCCTTCATCTCGAAGTTCTTTCAATGCATCTTTGAGTGCTTCTAATTCGGTTGGATGCATTCCACGTGATGGTTCATCTAGGAGAATTGTCAATGAGGTTAATCCACTGCCTAAAAGTCCAGCTAGCTTAATTCGCTGTGCTTCACCTGCCGAAAGAGTACCAACAGGACGATTCAGATGCAAATATCCTAATCCAACCTGTTGAAGAAAGTGTAGCCTGCGTTGTGAGATTTCTAGACTGGTCCCTGCAAAGGGGTCACTAGATGCAGGTATGATAACCTTCTCTAATACGTCTCTTAATTGTTCGAGGGGCATTTCACTTAATTGATGAAAATTGTATCCGCCAAGAGTTACTGCCAAGTATTCAGGGCGAAGTCCTGCACCTTTGCATTCTGGACATTGCACAACATCTGTGTAAGTCCCATGGATGTCCCAATTACGAACCCACCCTCCATAGAAACCACTCCATTTCCAAGTAGATTTTTTCATTGCGCCACTTGACTTACTTTGATAAATCCAAGTGTAGATTTCTCCATCACCATAAAGAAAAGCGTCTTGAGCCTCCTTTGACATCTCTCTCCAAGGCGTTCGAATAGGGTCAAAACCATAGCGTTTTCCAATCTCAGTTATTATTGGTTGGTCTTTGCAAAGAAAGTTTTGAGGCCAATAGCCTGGTGAATACATTGCACCCAGGCAAAGTGGTTTTTCTGGGTGAGTGATTAGTTTCTCTGGTCGGGGTACCAGTATAGTTCCAATTCCTGTGCATTCTGGACAATTTGCTGCATAGTTACTTGTTGAAAAGTGTCGGGGTTTCGCAATTTGGGCTCGCTCTCCGCACTGGGGGCAAATCCACTCTTTCTCTCTTTTCATTTTAGCCCCACATTTAAGGCACTGTCGTTCCCCGATTCCTGCTAACAGTACCCCTAGATGATGGCTCAACTCACTAGCTGCACCAACTGAACCACGGCGAGTAAATTGAGGTAGAGTAGACCATCCATGTACCACCTGCAATCCAACGGTTAGAGTGACACCCAAACCTGTGATGGAATCAACTTGTGCTTCTGGACCCTCCCTTGTTCCTTGCCGTTCATAGAGCGAAAGGGTTTCAAGGAATCTACGACGAGCCTCCGATTCAAGAACGTAACTTACTAGACTTGATTTTCCGCTTCCGGATACCCCTGTGACCACAGTGAAAGTGCCCTTGGGGATATCCACACTCACTCCCTGCAAATTGTTAGCTTGAGCATTACGAATATAATTGTATGCGGACTTCTCAGAAGTAA
>JABXGU010000740.1 GCA_016550415.1 archaeon
TCTTGACCTATAATTTGGCTATCAAAAATGGCTTAGTAATCGATGGAACTGGAAACCCATGGTTTAGAGCTGATATAGGTATACAGAAAGGAAAAATTTCCAAGATTGGAAAATTAGGCGACCTGAAGGGTGCACCTGTCATTGATGCAAATAATTTGGTGGTTTCTCCGGGCTTTATTGACATTCATACGCACTCGGACCTTACACTTCCTATTAATCCAAGGGCTGAAAGTAAAGTTCGACAGGGTGTTACCACCGAAGTCCTTGGCAACTGTGGATTTAGTGCGGCACCAATCAGAAAGGAGAATCTTAGTCTCATCAAGGAATGGTGGGGACTTGAAGCTAACGAAGTGAACTGGAATTGGGCAACACTAGGCGAATACCTAGCTCTGCTGGAAAAACAGAGAATCTCAATTAATGTTGCCTCCCTCGTTGGGCATAGCTCGATTAGAATGGCAGTTATGGGAGTCGACGAGGGACCTCCATCACGCAGAGAAATGGATGACATGAAAGCTCTGGTTTCAAGTTCGATGAGGGATGGTGCATTTGGGTTATCCTCCGGTCTCGTGTATGTACCGGGTTGTTTTGCAAAAATATCTGAGTTGATTGAACTCTGCAAGGTTGTAGCTGAATATGGAGGCTTTTATGCCTCCCATACAAGGGGCGAAAGGGAGACAATAGTTGAGGCGCTGAAAGAAGCAATAGAAATCGGAGAGAAAGCTAGAGTTCCTGTTGAGGTTTCGCATAACTGTCCAAAGTATGGTGGCCATGGTAAATTTAGTGAAATGTCTCAAATATATTGGAGTGCAAGAGAACGCGGGCTTGAAGTTACAATGGACAATGATGCTCACACTGACCTTAACCCGAAACTAACTCATGTTCTACCACCGTGGGTTCAAGCGAAGAGTAAAGAAAAGATATTGGAGCTGTTGAGGGACCGTGAGGTACGAGAGAAAGTTAAGCGGGAAATCGTTGAAGACAAATTTCCGGGTCCTGGCTACAGTGGTTTAGTAAAGCATGGTCGTTGGGATAGAATCTTTCTATTTAAGGCAGAAAAAAACAAGGAACTAATTGGAAAAAGTTTTGATGAGATAGCCAAGCTTCGAGGGGCTAATCCCTTTGATGTTTACCTTGATATTTTGATAGAAGAGGATGGTGAAGCAAGTGCTATTTTCAACTACATTGATGAAGAAGATATTCGTGCCATCTTGGCTCATCCCCTGATGATGGTTTGCAGTGATGGTAATGCAGTAGCACCAAATGGGGTTTTGGGTAAGATCTATGGGTATTATCCCTGTTGCTACGGTGAATATCCATACATTCTCCAAAGATATGTGCGAGAAGAAGGCGTACTGCCCTTACAGGAAGCGATTAGGAAGATGACATCTTTTCCTGCACAGAAACTTGGGATAAGAGACCGAGGTCTTCTAAGGGAGGGTATGTGGGCTGACATCGTGGTATTTAATCCTCGCACAATCAAGGACAGAGCAACCAGTAGATTTCCTTACAAGTTTCCATTGGCTAACTACCCACATCAATATCCTGAGGGAATCGAATACGTGTTAGTGAATGGACAAATAGTGGTAGAGAATGGCAAACACACAGGTGTCTTTGCTGGGAGAATATTGCGCCATTAGCTGAATGTGGCTAGACGATTGGACAAAGCAGCCATTACTTAGGAGTTCGCTATGGTTTAAGGTGTAAAATCTTTCTTGCCTCGACAGGTGTAGCAACTTCTCTTTGGAGAGTCTCAGCTAACCCGTGTATTCTTGAAACAAATTCCTCATTTGGAGCTAATTTTCCCTTGGCGTAGTAGATGTTATCTTCAAGTCCAACTCTGACATGTCCCCCCAAAATTATACGTGTAGCTGTAATACTCAGCTGCCCTCGTCCTATTCCTGCAACACTGAAGGTTGCCTTTGGCGGGAGTTGTCGTGTCATGTGCAGTAAGTTATCTAAAGTGGCAGGAACGCCGCCATCCACTCCCATAACCAATTGGAAATGCACTGGTTCAGTAATCAGTCCTTGTTGTGCAAGCTTGATGCCTTGAGGGATAAAGCCCACATCAAACGCTTCAATCTCAGGTTTGATTTTCAGCTCTTGCATTCTATGTGCCAGAAATGTTATTGTTTCCCAAGTATTCATGTACACAAAAGATGGTTTACGTCCTGCAAAGTTGAGTGACCCCGTGGTCAGACTGGCCATCTCAGGTTTTGTCTTAAGTGGCTCAGCTCTTTCTTCATCTGTTCTGCCAGCAACACCACTTGTTGAGACCATAACAATCAGTTTTGTCTTTTTCCGAATCTTATTCACCGTTTCCTGAAAAACTCGATACCCCGATGTTGGATTTTCATTTTCATCACGGCAATGCACATGAATGACCGAAGCCCCTTCTTGTTCACACAAATACGCTGTCTCAGTAATTTCCTCCGGTGTCACTGGCACATAAGGAGTATCTCTTTTTCTGGGAACAGAGCCAGTCGGCGCAATGGTGATAATCAGCTTATCCATGGTACAACCACCTCATAGGGTCTCAATCCATCCATATAATGTAAAAAGAAAGTATTGTCTCCCCATCCATCTATCCTGTTTCATTAATATTTTCTATTCTCTCCTATTTAGTGAAAGAATCAAGCTAAACCCATATCATCCCTGTGACTCAGTGAATTTACCAATCTGCTTACATGCCATTACTAATTGTGGAGCAATTGATGGAACAAACTGGTTTGGTTCTTTCCAAGCTTGACTTCGATTCTTCTTGAACTGCGCTAAAGCCCTTGTACCATCATAGTCCACCGTAGCAATTCGAA
>JABXGU010000741.1 GCA_016550415.1 archaeon
GAATGGGCAGACGAAGCTGAGACCTTCTCCCATGAGGAAGCAGATGCCATTCTTCTTGGAGCGATAGGATGGGAGCGTATCCCAGGAGAGCCTGTGCGTCGAGCGGATGGACATTTAGCTGGAGCAGCTGTTGTGTTGGAGCAGCGAAAAAAGCTGGAACTCTATGCTAATGTTCGCCCAGTGAAGTTATACTATGGAGTACCAACACCGTTAGCGAACCTTGAACCAAAGGACATTAACTTTGTAGTTGTCCGTGAAAACACAGAAGGCCTCTATGCAGGTCTTGGAGGATGGCTCGGACAAGGGACACCAGAGGAGCTGGCAGTAGATGCTCGACTGATTACTCAAAGTGGTTCTGAGCGTGTTATCAATTTCGCTTTTGCACTAGCACAGAAGCGGGGACATGGCGCACCCATGGATGGAAAACAACGGGTCACATGTGTTGACAAGAGTAATGTCTTGAAAGGATGCCAACTCTTTAGAGATGTTTTTCGCAAAATTGCTAAAACTCACCCTAAGGTTGAAGCTGATTTTGCTTATGTGGATGCTTGGATGATGTGGGCGCTACGACGTCCTGCCTATTACGATGTTGTGGTAACAACCAATATGTTCGGAGACATCATATCCGACCTATCAGCTGCTCTTCAGGGTGGATTGGGCGTCGCAGCAGGAGGCAACATTGGTGATAAACATGCAATGTTTGAACCAATCCATGGCTCAGCGCCTAAACATGCGGGAAAACAAAGAGCCAACCCTATTGCAGCTATACTTGCTGGGAAGATGCTTCTTGAATGGTTGGGGGATAAGTATAAGGACAGACATTGTCACGATGCAGCCAATCATATAGATCAGGCTGTATCTAAGATGTTAAAGGAGGGACATATCCGGACATATGATTTATGTGTTGGACCCTATGCAAATGTGAAACCAGCATCAACTGCCCAAGTGGGAACAACCATAGCTGACCTGATAAAAGCCAAGAAATAGTGGTATTGAGGAGAAATATGAGGTGAATGGATGATGGCTGGACAAACCATGGCGGAGAAAATTCTAGCCAGCCATTCTGAGAAGCCGCAAGTAGAACCGGGTGAGATTGTAGAAGCCAACATAGATCTAGCTATGAGCCATGAGATGCTCGGAAGCCGAGTTCTCCCCCATCTTGAGGAAGCAGGAGTTGAGAAGCTATGGAATCCGGATCGTGTAATCGTTGTATTGGATCATTGGGGTCCAGCATCGTCAGTCGAGGCTGCTACAATTCATCAACAGGTCCGAAAAATGGTACAGCACTTTGGGATTTCTCACTTTTATGATGTGGGAGTGGGAATTTGCCATCAGGTTCTAGCAGAGCAGGGTTATCTAAGACCTGGTGAATTACTTGTTGGAACCGATTCTCATACTACTACTGGAGGAGCATTTGGGGTTTTCGCCGCAGGAATTGGCGCTGCTGATATGGCAATTGTACTAGCTACAGGTCGTTTGTGGTTCCGGGTTCCAGAAACTACCCGTATTGAAATTTCAGGCAAACTTCCTGAGAGGGTTATGGGAAAAGACATCATCCTTCACTTATTAGGTCAACTTGGGGCAGGAGGTGCTGCATACCATTCCATCGAGTTCCATGGAGATGGCGTTTCTAGGTTAAGCATAGATGCAAGGATGACCCTAACAAACATGGCAACAGAAGCAGGCGCGAAAACAGCGCTTATTCCACCAGATGCGAAAGTGGAGAAATATGTGAAGGAACGAACAAATGCTCCTTATGTTCCTGCCATTCCTGATTCTGATGCTTCCTATGCTCAGACATATCAGATTGACGCAGGAGACCTGACACCCCAAATAGCAATACCACCTCTACCTACCCAAGTTGTCCCTGTCACCGATGTAGAGGGCACAGCAATTGATCAAGCATTTCTTGGGTCATGCACAAATGGACGCTTAGAAGACCTACGAGTTGCTGCACAAATTGTCAAAGGTAAGATGATAGCTAAAGGAGTTCGTTTCCTAGTCATACCTGCCAGTAGGAATATCTTTCAATCTGCTCTAAAAGAAGGATTAATTGATATTCTCGTCAAAGCTGGTGCAACTATAGCACCATCTACATGTGGACCCTGTTTTGGTGGTCATTGTGGGTTGCTTGCCCCAGGAGAGGTTTGCATCAGTACATCTAATCGTAACTTCAAAGGTCGAATGGGTAGTCCAGACGCTGACATCTATTTAGCATCCCCAGCGACTGTGGCGGCTAGTACTCTAACAGGTCACATCACTGACCCGAGAAAAGGAGGCTGAAACGCTATAATGCCAAAGTCCAAGGGTTCGAAAATGTTACCTCCCATAAATGGAAATGCATGGCGTTTTGGTGATAACATTAGCACCGATGATATCATCTCAGGTGTCCATCTATCCTGTCCAACTACACAAGAAATGTCACCTTTCACCTTTGCGAATGTCCGTCCTGAATTTGCACAAAAAGTAAAGAAGAATGACATAGTTGTAGGGGGTCACAATTTTGGGATTGGTTCCAGTAGAGAGGAAGCCCCTGCAGTTCTCCATGCACTTGGTGTTGGAGCAATAATCGCAATCTCCTTTGCCCGTATCTTCTTTCGTAATGCCTACAATTTGGGGTTACCTGCCATTGAAATGCCTCTACTTGCCTCTGACTCCGACCTAATTCGTGATGGTGACCAGTTGAAAATTCACTTGGATGAAGGAAATCTTCTTAATCTTCGGACTAAACAAACCCTACAATTCACTCCTATTCCATCATTTCTTCTTGACTACATTCAAGCAGGAGGAGCAATACCACAACTGAAGAAAAGGCTCGGGACAAAAGAGTAGATGAATAGCCCTATACGCGCAAACAATAAAACCATCTAGCACTCCTAAACGAGTCAAAAAGGGATTGATTAACATGATACTAATCATCTATTCCATCGCATTTTGGATCTTTGCATTAGTCTTCACCCTAATTAGTAGTATCCAAGATGATGAGATTTCAATCAAAAGCGATCTCATCAAGAAAATGCCAAGACCTGTATCTATCTTGATTAAAGCTGTACCTGCTGGACTAGCAATAATCTTTATTTTTCTTCTAAGACCCAGTGATGCAATATTCTATTTCTTGATGATGTTGGGATTGCTCTTTTGCCTCTTGGGCGATGTTGGCATGGAAATCGGTCTACTCCCGGGACTTGGTCTATTTGCTCTAGCCCAGATAGATTTCACTGTAACATTCCTTCTTCAAAGCCTAGCCCTAGGCATCACAACGAATTCTATATTGTTACTTGGCCTAACAATATTCATAGTTGCAGTTTATGCCATTCTTTTGCTGAGGTATCTCCACTCATCTGAAGCGGGATTAGGAAAATTCAGAATACCTATTCTTTTCTATGCCTGTGTGATATCCGCAATGCTGTGTTCATCCGTCTTACTCTGGGTTACCTCTGGAGTCCTACAGGGAATTGTAATCGTGGCAGGAGCGACAATATTCGTGATATCAGATTCCCTGATTGGAACAAGAGAGTTCCATCATAAAATATCAAAGGCAGCAATCAAAGTCATGGGAACCTACTATTTGGCAATCTTTCTGCTTTCACTAAATGTGCTTATCTATATCTTCTGATGTTTCTCAACTCATAGAACCTATTTGTCTCTTCTGCTGGCTAGCATATCGTGTACACGTTGAGCGAGAGTACGTGTCATTGTTGGTACCGCTGCAATTTCCTCCAAAGAGGCTTTTGCCAGGTTGTCTAGACTACCAAAGTGTTGCATTAGATGGGAGGCTCGACGAATACCAATGCCTGGAATTTCAGTAAGCACTAATTTGAGTCCTTTCTTTCTTCGGAGTGTGCGGTGATATGCTATGGCGAAGCGATGGGCTTCATCACGAACACGCTGTAGCAAGCGAAGTCCTTCTCCATCTGCAGCTAGCTGGACTGGCTTTGACTGCCAAGGCACATAAACAAGATCCTGTTCAGGAGAATCTCCCTTAGCTAGTCCTAGGATTGGGCTTTGATCAGCACCAACAGATTGTAACGCTTTGCGTGCCATATTGACATGGCCACGTCCACCATCAATGAGAATAAGGTCTGGCAATGGCTTTTTCTCTGTGATTAATCGATGATATCGACGTTTCACAATTTCGTGCATCATGGCAAAATCGTCTTGGCGAGTAATCTCACGTATTTTGAACCTGCGGTATTCCTTCTTTGATGGTAGACCATTCCGGAAAACAACACATACACCCACCGATACTGTACCCTGAATCGTGGAGACATCAAAGCCTTCGATATGTTGAGGTTCTTGAGGCAACTGAAGCTGTTCTACAAGTTCAGAGTAAGCCCGTTGTA
>JABXGU010000742.1 GCA_016550415.1 archaeon
GTGAAGACTGTGAAGAAGGCTGGAACTGTGAGATCATCATTTGATGGAACTGTGTATGTTTCTTCGCTTGGTTCCTCAGTGGCACCAGTTAGAGAACCAATTTGAACTCCTCGATAGTCACCTGACCACATCACACCGAGCCAGGATTGTTCACTTTCAATTTCCGTATCAAACTCTGTCAGGGACTCTAGCGTATACTGTTTCTCCTTTTCCATTGATTCAGTAGTCTTTGATAACTGAGTAGAAATAGGACGAGGTGGTCCAAAAGCATCGGCTGGTTTCATATTTTCTGGGAAATCACTTAGATCAAAAGCAACATCATCAGACCCCACATAGAAGTGCTTCAATGTTGTCTTTTGTGGGTCACGAGAAGCAGACCACGGTCTTGATGAACTGGGAGACAGGTGTGGTAAGACACCGATGGGGCGTATTGTCAGGTTAGATATTGGATGTTCAGAGACATTGAGAATCGCTAGTTTGACAGGTGTCTCTGTTTCAAAGTATATTGTGGTTTCTGGGTCAAAATTGGGAAAGACACCTATTACGAACTCACTACCCAAGAATAATTTCAATTCTGTTCGAAGCTTTCGAAGGACCTCAATCAATTCATTAGTCAGTTCCACATTTTGAGCCAGTGAAAGGGCTTCTCTCGTATATTCAATGGCACGAAGAAAAACATTCAAGGACCAATTTTGCATGCCTACACGAGTCTGAAGGAATTGTATAGTACTAAGGATGGCCTTTGCCGCTTCTGTTCCTTCGTGCCTAAC
This sequence comes from archaeon, assembly GCA_016550415.1. The sequence goes on from JABXGU010000742.1 coordinate 771, forward strand.
TTTGTAGAGCCCAACCAGCTCATCACACATTTCAAGAAGCTCCTCTAAACGTTCCTGAGTAGGTCGAGCACTGTCTTCTCTTTCAGGGCTAATTACAGCAACAAGTTGGTGACTCCACTTCTCAAGACAGACAATGGCATCTCTATACCTGCCCTGTAATTCATATGCATTCTTTGCACGGATTAACTGCTCTCGTCCTTTCTCGATATTTCCTTCTTGAATATGAGCGAGTCCAGCAAACCAAGAACATTGAGCTGCTCGGCGCCTTAGGTCATCTGGGTCACGAGTGGGTATCCAATCTATTGAGTCTTCAGATTTGATTCTATATTCTAAACCACGTAGGTAGCGGTAGGCTTGAGAGTAGAGTCTAGCGGCAATGACAAAATCTGTTGAAGGCGAAAGAACCCAAAACGGCATCTCCGCTTCTGCCTCTTCTTCTGTTGGATGCGCAACACAATGATTGGGAGGCACAACACGAGATAAGGGTGAAAACAATGCACTCATATTTTGTCTAAGTTGTCCTTGGCATTGTTTAATTAATGCAGCTATCCAATTGAGGTTCAAACTCTTGAACAGATTAAAGACATCATCAAATTCGATTTCAGTTTCCATTGCAGATCGTAGGAGATCACCATCCTCTTGAATCCCAAGAAGATTATGCACTACCAGGCGGAGCTCCTCCTTTGACCCAGGATCTAAAACTTCACCATGTATCCCCGCTCGATAGATATCGGTGATGAGCTTCAAAGCAATAACATGTATTCCCCTACCAACTCCTTCGCTGAGCCAGCGAAACACAGTGGCTGCTTCCTGCATATCTTGCCTTTTTCGTTGAAGTGCCCACCCCAGGTTTTCTCCAATTTGCTGAGAATGTTGATGGAAAATATCCATTGCCTTGTAGCTGTCCTTGATCAGATCCGTAAGTGCGAGTATTCCTCTCATTGCATGTTCTGGAACCTGTACGATTACAACCTGATGGTAGCCTAAACGCTCAAGGAGCTTTAGCATATCATTGGCTGCTTCCTTTTGCAATGCTATGCTTTGTTGTTTTGCGTCATCAACTGTCAATCTTGGAAGGTTATGAGTAACTCGTAATAGTGCAAAGGCTCCTTCTATATAATAGGAAACTCGCTGAGCAATAACGGATGGTTCATTCGATGCATATTCCTTGCCCATTTGAACAAGGTATTCGGCAAGTGCTTGAAATCGAGTGGATGGATAAGCATCTGATGAGTCTGTGATAAGTGAAATTACATCAGCCTCGCACCAA
>JABXGU010000743.1 GCA_016550415.1 archaeon
CAAAGGGTAACGAGATTGCAAAAAAGGTAGATGGAAATGTTACAGGAACAAATATCATCACTGGCGGATTTACTATCTATCCCATCAGAAGCTCTGACATTGTATTTTGATTTAGCAGCACACCCAACAGCTGCAACTTCTGATGAGCTTCAAAAGAAGCATGGGCTATCTAAAAGCCAAATTAATAATCTACTCGATAGACTTCAGGGTCGTGGATTGATACATCAGAACCAAGACAAGACCTATGAAGCTCTCGCGCCCATTGAAGCAGTTATCGTTGTCTTGGGAACAGTGAAAGTAGCATTACAAAGACTACGAGAAGATATACCTCACCAAATAAGCGCGAGTGCACCTACTACTCATGATGATATCCAACAACAAATTAGTATTCTTCAACAGCCTATTCTCAAATTGCGTTCACTTATCGAAACTAGAATGGATAAGGCCTTGGTAGATTTCGAAAAGAAGACAGGAACTTGCAGAAGTATCCCCACCTTTGATGCATACACTAGCAAAATCAGCATTACTATCCAAAAGGAAGTTGAAAAAAGAATCAGTGAAGCTCGTCATCAGCTTGAAGATTTCCGATCTATTGAAGGCCTAATAAAAATGTTAGAGAAATTAAAAACCGATGTTACCCAAATCATTGAAATCTCACTATCTGATATGAAGGAAGATATTTTCCAATTACAAGGAATCGAAGAATTCCGTGAAACATTGGTAGACCTACAAAACACAATACCGGGACTTGTAAAAGACCAACTGACCAACTTTGAGCAGGAACTTCAAATCTTACAGGAATCCCTTGGGGACCTTTTTGAAACTAAATACCGATTAGGCGCATTCAAAGGTGTCATCGAGAATTTCACGCGTGAACATGTATTAACCTCAGTTAGCAACCTAACAACTAACTTCCGAAAATCCTTCACAGAGAATCTTCAAAATCGTGTTGAGATAACATTGAAACGCTTCGAAATGGTCTCCGCTGCTGCTCAACAAGAATTCGAAAAACTCCGAAAACAACTTGCTGAATGGATAAAGAATGCTCTTGATTTAGCCTTCAAGGAAGTTATCAGCAAAAACCAAAAGGCTGCCAATAGGCTTGCAACAGATTTAGACGAGACTACACTGAAATTCCAAGAAAAATTCTTTGAGGGTCTCCAAGAATCAATTGTAAAGGTGAAGGTACAAGCACAGAAACTTGATAGCGAAATAGAAAAAATCGTTATTGTATTTCCAAAGTTATACCAACAAGAGATTTTGCCTGGTCTCTCCCGATTAATGGAAGGTATGCAGACAAATTTGGATAAGCTTATTTCAAATGTTCCCATGATTTACAGTAAATGGCGAAATGACTATCTCCATTCTACTGAAGGACAAGTAACTAATCTACTCGTTCAAACAGAGAATTTTGTATCACTAGCTTCACAAGGTCTTGACCAAGTTTGGACCCGCTCAAAAGAGACGTCTCCTGAAACATTTGATTTATATCGTTTCGTATTTGGGGAACCTGAATTCCAATCCTACTTTTCTGGACTTGTAGCAAGAGCTCAGCGCAATTTGCTACTTATACTACCACATGCAACTTCGATTAGCCCAGATTTTCTAAAAATAATCTCAAGCTATATCCGGCTCCGTATAGTAATTGGTGATGACCCTAAATCAGAAAAGTACTCAGAGCTGATGCAGCTTTACCTACAAAACGAAAACATCCATGTAAGGCACGACCCTCGAGCCAAAATTTGGGGTGCACTTCGTGATTTTGAAGAAATATTAATTGGCAGCACAAGTAAGGGAACTGCCAATATAGCTGGATTAGCTTCCAGTCATGAAGAACATGTTGAACTTCTTCGATCGCTCCTAGAGACACAGTGGCTTAATGCTAATCCAATCCCAAGAGAAAAATAGTCAATGAGATTTTAATAAGAATAAGTGCAGGAGCCACCCCTCAAGATAAACTGGGTCACGGTAAATCAGCAAGGTGATATTTGACATGGATGTACGAAAGGTAATTGAGGCAATTGACGCAAATTTTGATTCAACCCTAAAAGATGTGCAGGATTTTCTTCGACAACCCAGCATTAGCGGGACTGGCGCTGGCATCAATCGAATAGCTCACAATATTGTCACTAAGCTCCGGAAACTTGGTTTTGAAGCTTCAATATTTGCGACGCCAAGTAATCCCATTATCTTTGGTAAGAAAATGGTTGCTAATGAGAATGCTCCAACACTTATCATGCACACTTCTGTTGATGTGATGGCTCCAGATGGAGAAGCCTGGTGGTCAGTTCCACCCTTTGCTGCTGAAGTACGAGACCATCCTCGGTTCGGACCCACCCTCATAGCACGAGGAGTCTATACTTCTAAAGCCATCCTAATCTCAATAATAAGAACTCTGCAAATTCTGATGGAAGTTAAGGAATCAATTCCATTCAACCTATTAATCGTCGTTGATACTGAAGAAGAGAGTGGAAGTCCACACCTCCAAAGCTTTGTTAATTCCAAAAGAAAGGATTTTGCCAACGCTGATGCAGTCTATTACCCTCTTTTCGCTACAGACCGTCGCGGTGTCGCTCGCATTTTCCTTGGAAACAAGGGAATTATTTTCCTTCGTCTCAGATGCCAAGGGCCTTCAACAAGAGATCTCCATTCTGCTGAAGTTGGGTGGATACGAAATCCTGCTCATATTCTAGCTAAGGCTCTCTCCTCCTTTGTTGATATACATGGTCAACCACTAATCCCTGGGCTTTTGGACGATGTCCGACCTCCCACTGAAGAGGATGAACGACTCATAAGTTCGCTTGCTCAATCCTTTGATCCAGGTATCACTGCCCTTCAACTCGATGCCAAGAACCTCAGTATTGAAACCAATTCAAAGGAGGACCTTCTAAGACGCTTCCTCTTCAAACCCACAGTGAACGTTTCAGGCATCCATACTGGATACATCGGAGAATCCATGAAGACAATACTTCCAAGGGAAGCCAGCGCCAATGTCGATATTCGCTTAACACCCAATCAAAAACCAAAACTCGTAATACAAAAAGTCAAAGATCACTTGGCTAGTCTAGGTCTGGCAGATTTAATTGAAATAAAACTCGGGTATATGCTGAAATGGGCAAAGAGTAGTGATAACACACAGATCTCTGAAGCTCTTTTAAAATCCTATTATGATGTAGGAGTCGACAACGTGGAAATCTGGCCAATGTTCCCTGGCAGTATTCCACTTTGTGTCTATTCCAATCCTCCCCTGAAACTACCCTTTGTCATCGGCGGATTGGGTCATGGAGGTCACGCACATGGTAGCAACGAGTACGCTACAGTTGAGGGAATCCGACAATTTCAGAAGGGATTTGTTAATTTCCTTGAAGAATTTAGCCACAGTACAAAGACAGGCAGTGAAAGTCAATCATGACCGTACGTGTTGAAACCCTAATTATTGGTAACGAAATCCTTAGCGGCCATACAAAAGATACTAATTCCCAATGGATAACAAAACAACTACTCTCATTGGGGCTATCCATAAAGCACATCGCTATCATATCTGATGATGTGGAAGCAATTGCTGAAGCAATTAAGAATAGCTGTAATCGTGGCACACAACTCCTTTTTACAAGTGGAGGACTTGGTCCCACTTACGATGACCGTACTGCTGAAGGACTAGCTCTAGCTGCAGGTACAACACTAAAGCTCAATCAAACCGCATTAGAGATGGTTAAAGAACGCTACAAAACCTTGCACACTCAAGGATTTGTGGAATCAGATGAATTGACTCCTGCTCGCAAAAAAATGGCTATGCTACCCAACGGTGCGCAACCACTTCATAATAGTATAGGAACCGCTCCCGGTATTGGATATATGTTGGATGAAACACAAATTTTCTGTCTTCCAGGTGTACCTCAAGAATTCCAAGTAATATTCATTGAAGAAATCCAACCACGCATCGCTACTCTTTCTAAGTCGATAATAATGCGAGAAGTATTTGATGTGCCTATTCTCGATGAATCAGTACTTGCACCAATCCTTGATAAAATAATGAGTAAAGCGGACGGTGTATATCTGAAGTCGACACCCCGCCCCTACCAGTCCCGGGAGCGTCTTCGAGTAATAATTACGGTCACTGGCAAAACCAAGTCAGAAGCTCAGAAGCGCCTAGATCAAGCAGCAAAGGTCCTAAGTGAAACAACAAAAACAGTTGCTCAAATCTAACACTAGCTCAAATCTACAAATTTCAATAGTACTGCTTGTTAAATCAGCAGATAGAAAGAATCCTGCTGATTTCTTAGTCAATGTCCAATCCTAGAACTCTATCTAATTTCTGTTCTATCTTTGTCCCTAATTTCTGTAATGCTTTGCGTATAAACTCTTTTTCGCTTCTATCACTCTCTGGATGTTCATCCTTCCAGTCTATGAATGAAATTACCAGTTCGAGGGCATCAATGACACCTCGCATATATCGAGGATCTAATTCCTTTTCTGGACTTGTCATAATATTTCCTTCCGCGAAAATTCGTCTCCTTAATGGTTTCTCTCCTTAATGAATTTAAAGCTTGTCCAGTTTCGGCGAGAACGAGTAGGAAAAAGTAAGAAATCTCTCCTGATGAAAGGACGAACCGCCTATAAATTAAAATGCAATACCCATGAATACGAACTAGAATGAGACAAATCTATCTAGCCTCAACATCACCTAGACGAATAGAACTTCTCTCACAGTTAGGCCTATCCTTTAAGACAATAAGCCCATCCTATGAAGAAGGCAACTATCCTTCAGGTTCTTTACGTCTAATCTCCCAAACCGTGAGAGCAAATGCACTTGAGAAAGCAAAAATCGTGGCTAGTGATTTAGCTAATGCGCTGATTATTAGCGGCGACACAATTGTTGTCACTGCTGATGGGCTATCTTTAGGAAAACCCAGAACGCCTAAAAATGCAATGAGTATGTTACGCAAGCTAGCTGGAACATGGCACCACGTTCTTTCAAGTGTAGCTATAATCGATACAACGACAAATAGGCACAAAGTAAAGTCAACTTCAGCTAAAGTCTGGTTCCGAGATGCTAGCGAAGCAATGTTGAAAGCCTATGTAGCAACTGGCGAACCGTTGGACAAGGCAGGTGGTTATGCCATTCAAGGTCAAGGCAGCTTTTTCGTAAAAAGGGTTGCAGGCTCCTATACAGCTGTTGTGGGTCTTCCCCTTGAGATAGTAGTGGACCTGCTAGAAGACTTTGGTGTTGTCATTGAATCTCATTGGCAAAAACTCTGCATTAAGAACCAAAACTAACTTGCCAATTGGTCGATAGGGACAACAACTACGCACCTACCTCAGGGTTTGGAACAAAACTTGTAGCAAAAAGATGAGCAATTCGAATTGGTTCAGGAATTCTGCTCCTAATCGCTGTCTTTTGAATCAACTTGACAGCTTGTTTTAATGAAATTCCAGCCCACTGAATATAGATGGGAACTCGTCCCTCCCTTGAACTGATCGCCTGGATTGGTCCACATTTTTCAAGTATTGCTAGTTTCTCTTCCCAAGTCTCAGGACTGTACTGCATGAATGATTTTCTAACCCTCTCCATGTCTGGCTTTGAATCAGATACTGCAATAATTGGAAGCCCGGTAATATCCACGACAGACTGCAGATTCAGAACATTTACACCACCAAATATGGTGTCTCTGGTCATAATAACTCTAAGCTGACCATAATGGGGTGAATTCTTCACCATCATGCCTAATTGTGAGGTAGCATCCTCTCCATCTACACGAATCGGAATCTGCATACACCCCTCAATCCATTGCCCACCCCTGCAAACAACTCCAATCAATCGTGTCCAAAGGTCCCTTCCCCTTTGGAAGCGGGCGTCATCCACTCCGAGAATTCGAATCTCACTTTTTATGTGTCGAATCTTCAAAGAAACCACCTGAGAGATAATTCAAAGATGACAATACATCCCTTAATATATTCAAAACAATTGAGATTTTTGGTAGCTTCTTTTTGTAATCTCTCTGAAATATATAATTGAGCTTTTCCTGCATCAAATCATCTTCTGAAGGAATATCTATAAGCAATGGAATAAGAGAAATGAGATGGAGAATGAGGTGATATTCTTTGGTTCCTAATGAGCGAGGGTCCATAATTGAACCTGAAGACAGCATTAGTGTAACCTATGCAAAGCAGCTCTCAGATAAACTCGCTAAATTATCCGCCGCTGACCTCCAATTACTGCGAAGATATTTGGAGTCAAATGACCTTGAAAAGATGAATGAAATTTTAACCAAAGTCTCTATCAAAGATTTCAATCCTCAGGATCTTAAAGTTGCCCTAGCAATGCTTGATGGTGTACACCGACTCCCTCTTGTTGACAAACCTCTTGGATATGATAGCACACAAATATGGGAGCCCAAACTCCAAGAGGAACCCTTGCCACCGCACACCGTTATAACCCCCCCTTCCGAAAGCCCAGCAAAACTCTCTGTCACAATTGCCAGTGAAATCGCAGACCTCCTAGCCGAAATACCTAGGGCTGATTTACTTTGGCTTGCAGATCATTTAACAGATTCACATGATAAGCGTAGCCGACTTCTATTCATCAATTATCAATTGTATCGATACCGATTAGAAGATGTTGCAGCTGGAATCGCTGCGCTACGAAGAACACTTCCTCCCGTACCTCCTGATAGTGACGAAGAGGAGTTAAGTGATGAATACTAGTCATTCACCTTTTTTTGACTCTCACTTAATGAATAGTGTGTGAAAGCTTTTTTAACTACCATATGAAATGCCCACTAAATACAATACAGAGATGATATCTATGGCGCAAATTCCCTGTGAAGAACCCAACCCATATCAGGTGGCAATCCGCCAACTGGAAATCGTAGCAGAGAAAATGAAGTTGGATCCTGATATCCTTGAAGTTCTAAAATACCCAAAACGCACTCTAGAAGTAGCAATTCCTGTCCGTATGGATAATGGTCGTATCAAAGTGTTCCGTGGTTTCAGAGTTCAGCATCACGATGCCCTTGGACCTTTCAAGGGTGGGATTCGTTACCATCCAAAGGTTTGTCTTGATGAAGTGAGGGCTCTAGCAATTTGGATGACCATGAAATGCGCTGTCATTGGTCTACCATATGGTGGCGGCAAAGGTGGCATAATCTGCAACCCCAAGGAAATGAGTGCTACTGAGATTGAACGAATGACCCGTCGTTTCACCAGCGGAATAATGGAAATAATTGGTCCCTATCGAGATGTACCCGCACCCGATGTATACACATCAGGACGAGAAATGGCATGGATTTTTGATACCTACTCTCAATCAAAGGGGTACGCTATTCCTGAGGTAGTAACTGGAAAACCTGTAGAAATTGGAGGTAGTCTTGGTCGTCTCGAAGCTACCAGCCGCGGTGTTGTTATTACCGTTCGCGAAGCCGCTAAGCGTATAAATTTGAATCTGAAAAATGCAACATGCGCAGTACAAGGCTTTGGCAACGTTGGCTATCACGCCGCACTTCTACAAGCAGAATTTGGCACAAAAATAGTTGCTGTCAGCGACTCAAGTGGTGGCATCTATAATCCAAAGGGATTCAACCCTGCTGATGTTAAAACCTACAAGGATAAGACTGGTACAGTCGTTGGTTACCCTGGGACCGAGAAAATCTCTAATGCTGACTTACTCGAACTCGATGTTGATGTCCTCATTCCTGCAGCTCTAGAAAATCAGATACTCAAGCACAATGCACCTCGTATTAAGGCCAAAATCATTAGCGAAGGTGCTAATGGACCTACTACACCTGATGCTGATACTATTCTCTATGAGAGTGGAAAACTCCTCATTCCAGATATCCTTGCAAATGCAGGGGGCGTGACAGTAAGCTATTTCGAATGGCTACAAAATCTTACACGTGAAAGCTGGACTGAAGAAGAAGTCAACAGAAAACTTGAACAACGAATGGTCAATGCATTCAAGGAAGTGTATGAAACTAGCCAACGAGAAGAAGTCCACATGCGCACAGCTGCATATATTGTAGCCATCAAACGCGTATCAGATGCAATAAAGATTCGCGGTATTTTCCCCTAGGAAAGAGAAAACAAAAAGGCGTCTTTCAGTATTCTGAAAGTGACTCGAAAGAATTCAGGCTATCTAGTCTTCACCATAAACTCACATAACAACACTCAAGTCTAGATCCTCAGTGGCTATCCATAAAATCCTTCATTTCTCGAATGAGATTGAGAGTGCATCGGCAGTATATTTGCGCTGTTCATATGTCCTAGTATCATATCTTGCCCCTGCTTTCTTGACCTTGAGGAACAAGTCATTTCCCTGCTTACTGAGCTCAATCGCAACTTGTGTTATGTGCTCAATGGCTGCAAGGAATTCATGAGTGTGAGCAAATCGGTTAATGGTCCAATAAGCAAGAGTCTTGTAAGCATATAGTGCTGGGCAAATGTGACCAAATAGTTCTTGGACCTCCCTCTGTCCCCAAATAATCTCCATTGCTGTAAGGCTGTTAAATACAAGACGTGTACCATCACCAACGAATTCTCGCTCAATACGCCCAAAGAAATGATGGAAACTCTCCGCTTCTTTTGAACTGGGGACCTTTCGAATCCATTCTGGCGCTTTGTCATAGAAGTCAGTGAAGATGAGTTCTCCGCGACCTCCTGATTCGGAAAAACAATCCAGCACAAGAAAATATTTCTCCCAACCCTTGGGCAAAGTCGAAATCAAGGGTTCAAGGAAAATCAATAGCGCCTGAGGAGGATAAATAAAATCTAAGTAAATTACTTGATTTTTTTCCTTAATGCCCTGCCTCATGAATATTTGAAGGAACTCGTGAACGAATGTTCCTGTCTCATATTCCCAAACAACATTTTCTCCACTATTTAGCCCCTTTCCAAGAAGATCATCCAAACCCAAGATGCCCGTCGAAGATTTCATCGTCTTATATCCTTCCTAATTTGATGTACAGCTATCCATTATATGTTTGGTTGTTGTTTGATGTTCATTAATGTACATTATGAACACAAGGTTTGAATAGTTGTACATTATACTCTTACTCAACCAGGTGAAGTCAAAATGCTTAGCCTGGTTGAATTAACAGAATATGAATTAGGTATGAAGAAGTTAATGATTGACTTCTTCGCTGAAAATCCTGAACTAACTGAAGGTCTTGAAAATTTTACAACAGCACGTTATGCAATTGCCGTCGTATTCACTGAGAACTATGGAGTGTCCATCGAGGATGCAATTCAAGTGATTGACAGTCTTGAGCACAAAATTCGAGACGCTGAATATGTTAAGATCGAAGGCAACGGAATTAGGAATGTCTCTGCTGTTCTTACTCGTTCCGAGCTAGAATTATTACGTGTTCTAGTCGACTTTTTCGTTGAAGAACCATCCGTTGGATCAGCAAGCAAACTAACTGATCGACACGAGATGTTGATTGATGCTTACTATTGGGTTCATGGAGGCGACATTGAAACTGCACGGGTTTGTTGCCATAGTCTGATTAGCAAGATGCGCAATGCATCAACTATCAGTTTTGAGACTTTAAGGGCAGTTACACCAACACCAAATCCGTATGAAGCAGCTTTGCAGCAACTGGATCTCGCCGCCGAAAAGATGGGGCTAGACCCAGCCATCCATGAAATGCTAAAACATCCTATGCGCGTACTTATCGTCAATATTCCAGTTCATATGGATGACGGTGCTGTCAGAGTGTTCACGGGTTTTCGATCCCAGTATAATGATGCACTTGGTCCCACAAAGGGAGGTATCAGATACCATCCTGATGTGAATTTAGACGAAGTGGTTGCGCTATCAGCTTGGATGACCTTCAAGACTGCCGTTGCAGGTCTTCCCTTGGGTGGCGGTAAAGGCGGGATACGGTGTAATCCCAAAGAAATGTCACTCGGTGAACTCGAACGCCTCACTCGTGGATACACCAGGGAACTAATCAAATTCATTGGCCCACAAACAGACGTTCCAGCGCCAGATGTCTACACAGACTCACAAACAATGGCATGGATTATGGACGAATATGCTGAAGTATCGGGCATATACGCTCCAGGCGTTGTTACAGGGAAACCCATAGAGATTGGTGGTTCACAGGGACGAAATGAAGCAACTTCACGAGGACTTGTGTACACAGTAATCGAAGCTTCTGAACACCTTCGAATCCCTCTAAAGGGTGCCAGAGTAACTGTCCAGGGATACGGAAACGTTGGATACTATGCAGCTAGAATTCTCCATGAAATGGGATGCAAAATTATAGCCGTCTCCGATTCCAAAGGTGGCATTCACAATCCCGCTGGTCTCAACCCAGTTGCAGTAAAAGAACATAAAGACAAGACTCGTTCAGTCATTGGTTTTCGTGGCAGTAAACAGATCACTAACAATGAAATCCTTGAACTCGAATGTGAAATCCTAGTACCAGCTGCACTTGAGAATGTAATAACAAAAGAAAATGCATCAAGAATCAAGGCAAAGATTGTTGCAGAAGGTGCAAACGGACCAACAACACCAGAGGCAGATGTTATTCTGCACAATCAAGGAATCTTCCTAATTCCTGATATTCTTGCCAATGCTGGAGGAGTAACAGTAAGCTACTTCGAGCAAGTTCAAAATCAAATGAACTATTACTGGACTGAAGAGGAAGTCAATTCAAAACTTGAGAAGATAATGCGAACTGCTTTCAGTAATGTGCTGAAAATCTCAAAAGAACTTGATGTCCCAATGCGTGTCGCCGCCTTCATCTTAGCAGTCAAACGTATTGCTGGCGCCATCAAAGCTCGAAAACGTGCACTGATAATGGCCCCCGTTGCTATAGCTAGTGCTTAAATTAGAAATAAAAGTTCACGCAGGCAGCAATTTGCTGCCTGATTCCTTCTTTTTCTTATTTTCTTCGTTTTTGTTCACTATGTTCAATATTTAAAAGGTATGTACATTTATTCC
>JABXGU010000744.1 GCA_016550415.1 archaeon
TCCTGAGTATATGCTTCTATTTCTCCCAGAAATATCGTCCTTTTTCGTAAATGACTTCCTCGTCTGCTAGGATTTTGCCCGATTCCTTCATTGACTTGATCATGTCTATGTGAACGGCACTCTTGTTAGTTCCTTTACATTCTGGATAAGCATGTCCTAGTGCGCAGTGAATCGTATCTCCAATCTTCTCATCAAACAACATGTTCAGAGTATAGTGTTTTATGCCCCGGTTTGTTCCGATGGCAACTTCGCCCAGATATTTGGCTCCTTCATCTGCATTAAGTAGGGCTTCCAATGCTTCTTGACCTTTTTCTGCTGAAAACTTTACAACCTTTCCTTCCTTGAATTCTAAACGAACACCTTGAATCTCATTTCCAGCATAGAGAAAGGGGATGTCAAAATAGATCTTACCTTCAACGCTTTTTTCAAGCGGGGATGTGAAGACCTCACCAGAAGGCATATTCTTTTCACCCACAGCAGCTATCCAGGTTCGTCCCTCTGTTGAAGCGCGTAAATCAGTTTCAGGTCCAATATATCGAATGGTTTTATGTTTCTGGAGTTTTTCACGTAATTTATTCATCAAGACTGCTTCTTTTTCCCAGTCAAGGAGAATAGCACCATAGACAAAATCTTGGTATCCTGTAAAACTCATTTTCGCTTCTTGAGCCAAGGCATTATTAGGATGTATAGTGACACACCAACGCTTCTTCAATACCTCTTCAGAAAGAGGTTCAGTGGCTTTTTGTCGCCGCATCAGACGTTGTGGATCATATCCTGAAAAAGAACGCGTGTTTTCAGGCGAACTAATTGAAATCATTACATCGGAAGCCTTGATTGCTTCAAAACGGTTTCGGGGAAGAAGGTCTAGCGCTTCGTCTGTAGCAGAATCCATGTAACCTCTGGACATTTCTGAGGAACTCAAAATCACAAGTGATGATGCACTGTTCTTGGCTACTTGTTTAACAACCTCTGTTGCCAGAGGATGAGCTTCAAGATCAGTGATAATGTATACCATATCACCTGGTTTCACCTTTGTGGAATATTCGACAAGAATGCGTGCATGTTCTACAATTCGAGGATCAACCATAGGAATTCACCTTTCTAACTTCAATTCCAGATGATTTAATTATATGTCAAAGGGATTGACCTGACATTTATTCCTTATGATTTTTTATTAGATTCTTCCCCTTAGCGCAAGGCTTTTGTAACGTCACATACCGAACACCACCATATCAAAAAACAGGTGAATCCGAGTTGCGCAAAGTATGTATGATTGGGGGCGCTACAAGCCCCTTTGATTATCCTCTCCATACAACCAGCGAGAACGAAATAGCAGAATGTATCCTAGAATTCAGACATGACGTGCCCAACTTTTCGCTTCGCGACCTTGATCTGATGATTTACAGTCATTTCAGCGTTCACTTCGAAAAACAACTGTGCCCCGAATGGATTGTCCACGACCATCTCGGACTGGTGGGGCTCCCCCACTATCGGGTAGAGAACGGCGGAAACACTGGTGGATCTGCCCTCTATGCAGCCTTCCTAGCCATACAATCAGGTATCCATGATGTTGTGGGTATTGCCGGATGGGAGTCTATGGATTCAGTTACTCAAAGCCAGGGTGCTGAATTCATTGCCATGGCAAGTGATACACGATATGAACTCTTAGCAGGTGGGATATACCCAATCTACTATGCAGCGATGGCTCATCTTTTCATGAAACAACATGACATGACAGAAGAAGACTTTGCACTGATTGCAATGAAGAACAGAAACAATGCAATGGATAATCCCAAAGCTCAATGGTATCGTAATGAGCACAAATACATCACCGTCGATGACGTGATGAACTCACGACTAATCTCCTACCCCATTAAGAAGTATGATTGCTGTCTAATGTCTCATGGAGGTGCCTTTACAGTCTTTTGCACTGAGGAGTACGCAAAGAAGGTTGCTCCAGGGAAATATGTTGAAGTAACAGGTGCTGGTCTAAGCAGCTGCACAATTCGTGCTGGTGATCGTCTTAGCTTCCCAGGATGGACCAAACTCTATGGCGAGGGCTATCCTGATATGTCAGAATTTGGTGCATGTCGCCGGTCTGGCGAAATTGCCTATAAAATGGCTAAAATCAAGAAGCCGGCAAAAGATATCGATGTAGCTGAAATACATGACGCTTTCTCAACCTCTGAAGTGCAAATTTACAAGGCTTTGAACTGGTGCACAAAAGAAAATGTTGCTGAGTTTGTTCGTAACCGTGAAACCTTCGTAGGTGGAGAACTGCCATCTAATCCTGGTGGGGGTCTCATGGGTTTTGGGCATCCAGTCGGTGCAACGGGCATAATGTCAGCAGTAGAGTGTTACTATCAACTTACGGGACTGATTCCAAAGAAGCACCTTAGCAAGAAAACACAGGTTCCTGACGCGCGTACTGGGCTGGTGAATAGTCATGCTGGAACAGGAACAAGCATCTCGAACTTTATTTTGCAGGTGCCCAAGGGAGGTCGGTAAAAATGAAAGATTTTCGCGGTGACAAAGACGATACACTTGTAGGCAAAAAGAATATTCGTCCTCGGGATTGCAAGGAAGTTGGCTTCCAGTTTGTCGATTACTCATATTCAAATGACAAAGAACTCTTTGTACAGCACCTACACTATGACCAACTGTACA
>JABXGU010000745.1 GCA_016550415.1 archaeon
CAGAGGACCTAAAACATCATCTCAAACTAATGGGAAGAACCTAAAGAGTCGACTTCGAGATTCACTTGAAGAAGGGTGGCTTTTGGACCTAGGCATATTCCTCTTATTCTTCTAAATTTATTATCTTGTCATTTCCTGCCTGATACCGGATTCGCCAATAACGTGGGTCAAGGTATGGTCTTTGTTTCTGTTGTTGTTCTTCTTCGCACAAAGTATGCCACCAATAACCAGTTAGTCTTTTCTTATATTTAGAATTGGGGGGAGTGGAGGCTAGGTGAAACCAAAGTATCTGAAATAATTGATTTGTTTCCAGGGTAAGATTATAGGAGCCCAATAGTTTTACGCCAAACTGTGCTTGTAGGTTTTCTGTCAACCCATAGACGTAAACTAAGAGTGGTTTTTGGTACAACACTTGGCATAGGAACATTTAACCTTAAATTTAGCGGCGCTTGAAGGTTTGCTGGCAAAGGTTCAATTGCCACCACATTATCCATTTCGCCATCAGA
Organism: archaeon; assembly: GCA_016550415.1. The sequence continues at coordinate 507 of JABXGU010000745.1, forward strand.
AACCGTGGCTGTTAAAAGCATATACTCTAATGGCACCCTTCCCTTGGGAATAGGAGTTACAGTGACCTTCATTGGTAAATTCTTTCCACTTGGAATTGCATCCGGAACACTAGCTTGAAGCTGCACAGGTGCTACATCTTTTGGTCGACCTGAATCAGTGCTTACCTTAGCAACTTGCTGAACCTTCCATTGCACAGATAAATCCGGTGAAGTAGTACCCTTAACAGCGCGCCAAGAATAGCTTAGCTCCTGTCGAATACGATTTGACATCCAGTTACCAATGATAATGGGAACGTGACGACTAGTAATTCCCAGTAGTCCACTGGATCCATGCCATGTTGGATCTACAGGAACCCAAAGGCCCCGTATCCAAACCTCACTCCATGCGTGTCTTTCGAAGCTTTTCCCTCCAAAACCAAAGCCTGCTTGTAATCGGGCAGGAAGTCCATAGGCACGGCATAGAGCTGTGAATAGGGCGGCAAATTCTGTGCAATCTCCTTTTCGTTTTTCAATGGCGTAAGCTGCCCCTCTTTCCTCTTCCTGCCTTTCATACTTCAAAATCTTGTGTACTTTTCGCATGGCCGCTTTGATGAATTGAATTGGTCTGGGATTTGTACGAGCTATATCCTTTGCCAAGTCCTTTATTAGATGATGATGAGAATCGATGAACTGTTCGGGTTTAGTATAGGCTTTGAGTCCACTTGGTACCTGTATCTTTCTAGTAGCTGTCGGCAGTTCGTATCGGATTGATCGACTCCGAATCAGAGCAGAGTATCCAAAGGTTAGATGTGACTTTGGAGGCAACTCGTTATGTGTGAAGTGAACCCAATTGTTACCAGACAAATCATTGGCTTGATGACCACTGGTCGGTTTTATTTTCAAATCGAGTATTTCTTGACGGGAAGGTAGTGAAGGAGGGACTGCAATGAACATTTGTATGTTTCTGATTGAATTAACCGCTTTGTTCGTAATTGTTGCCTGATATGTAACACGCTGTGTTACAATGGACGGATATGCTCCCTTCAAAAAGAAAGAACCAAAGATTTCTCTGTCATCCGGTACACCTTCAAAGGGTGATTTATCAACTGGCAAGCCTTTGATTTTGGTTTCCTTGAAGCTAACAATGACCTGGTAAACACCCGTTAAATTATGTTTTCCAAGATGGAACTTGAATTGACCACGAGTATATTCTCCAAAACTAAATGGGATTTTAGTGATTAGGACACCAAAGGGGTCAGTTACATATAATGCACCACTGTCATATTGCCTACCTGAACCATGAAAAGTGCGGGATAGAGTGACTGTGACCTTTTCACCTGGATTGGCTGCTGGCAAACCATGGGATTTTGATGGTGCAGCTATTGCCATTTGAATGGGCAGGTTAACTGTCATCGTTATCTCCTGTAGGGTTGTCGTTGTTGTTAATCTCTGATTCACTGTCATCAAGAATTATAACTCTGCCCCCTAAGGGAGGCGGGGTACGGCGGCGAACATCTTCAAGAATGACAACTGTTGATCTTTCTTCTACAGGATGCGTCGCAGCGGTGCGACGAGCTAGAAAACGGGTAAAATGTGGTGGATGTGGTTCTACACCTCGCACAA
>JABXGU010000746.1 GCA_016550415.1 archaeon
ATGGCAAATGTCTGTGGACAAATAGTTTGGAACCTCTTTTCTTGGGGTCCTGCACAAGCAGCTGATTTGGTTGGCTTTAAAGACGCTGCAGGAAATGATTTCAATTGGTTCTCTGGCATCTTCCCCTTTATTGTACAGAATTTTGCAGGTCTTAGCGCTGGTGGAACGATTGGGGTAAGTGTCTGTGATTGGCAGACCATCTGGTTCCGTCCCGCAAATCCCAGGGCAAGTCTCTCTGGCGTCTTTATCACAATTCTTGTGTTCGTTTTGGTTATTTACATGGAATCCTTCCGCGTTAATATACCGTTACAATATGCAAAGTATCGTGGATTCCGTGGTCAGTACCCCATCAAGCTCCTTTATGTATCTAATATCCCTGTGATTTTCACACAAGCACTTTACGCTAACATACTCTTCATCACACAGATTATGTGGACAAACCCCGTTTTAGGTCTGTCAGATAAGACAAATCCACTCTGGTTCTGGTTCCAACTCATAGCTCGGTATGAAACATCAACAGGCGGCAATTATTTGGTCCCTCAAGCCATATGTTTAGTATGGTTCCTAACTCCACCTACCGGGCTTACAGACATAATTGATCCAACCTCTGCAATACCTTGGCTAGGTCTGGTTAGGGCTGCAGGCTACGCAATCATACTCATGTTACTTTGTGCAGGTTTTGCTCGACTCTGGATAGATGTTTCAGGTATAGCTCCTCGTGATGTGTCACGACAACTTATCGGGGCTGGTATGCAGGTTCCAGGATTCCGCCGTTCACCGGCAGTCATTGAAAAAATCCTCAACCGATACATTCCAGTCGTAGCAATCTTAGGCGGTCTGATAATAGGTGCCCTAGCAGCATTTGCTGACTTCTTCGGAGCCCTAAGCACAGGTATTGGAATTCTCCTTGCTGTTGGTATCATGCGGCAATACTTCGAGATACTAGCAAAGGAACAACTTAGCGAAATGCATCCAATGATGCGTGGACTACTGGGCATTGAGTGAGGCAGAGGCGAAAAGAACCTCTAGTGGTTACCTCATTTTCAAGCCCGATGAATGTTAGCCTAGAACTGATGCTTGCCCTTTAAGTTAGAAAAGCTATTAAGCTCTTAGCCAAGATTGTCGCCCCATACCCGGAGGCTCACAAAATGCAGATACGCAAGGTAGTCATAGTAAGCGGCGTCCCAGGAGTCGGCAAGTCGACGATAGTAACTTCTGCAATTCGCAAGGTTCAGGATCGAACGAGCGTGTCTCTAGTTACCTATGGCACAATCATGTTCGAAATTGCTCAACGGAAAGGATTGGTTGAAAATCGTGATGAGTTGAGAATGCTCCCTATCATGGTTCAGCGGGAGATACAGAAAAGTGCAGGTAAACGGATAGCTGCTATGAGTGAAAGCCAGATAGTTGTTGTGGACACCCACACTCTTATTCAAACAACTGATGGTTTTCTAATTGGGTTGCCTAAATGGGTTGCTGAGGCACTACAGCCAGCTTCGATAGTGTTGGTGGAGGCTGATCCCAAGAATATCGCTAAAAGACGAGAAAAGGATGCTACTCGCACTCGGGATGAACAATTAATTGAAAGCATATCTTCTCATCAGCTGCTCTGTCGGGCCGCTGCTGTTGTTGTTGGAACATTGACTGGCGCCACCGTTAAAGTTATCCGAAACGTAGAGGGTAAGGCAGAAGAAGCAGCAACTGAATTTGCAGAACTATTATTGAAGATGTGATGATTGTGCAGGTTAATCCGCTGGTCGATATTGCCGTTGCCCTACGCGTCCTTCTCGGACCATGGGCTTATCCTCCTCTCTCTGCGGTTACTGTCCTTTTAATTAGTGTGTTAATGGCTCTGATTACCAACTTAGTCAACAGACGCCTCATCAATTTCGAACGTCTGCGAAGATCTCGTGAAGAAATGAGGAAGTGGCAAGAAATGAAGAGGGAAGTTACCAAGACTGATGATCCGCGTCTAAAAAGGAAGCTTCAGTTGAAGATAAGGCGTAAAGAACGCTACATGAATAAATTATCAGGAGAACTTGGTAAACAGCAATTTAAGCCCATGATGGTGACGATTATCCCCTTCATGTTGGTTTTTGCAATTATGAATGGCATCTTCATCAACGACACCGTCAGTCCAGCAATTCCTTATGCAGTAATCTACTCCCCATTGCACTTTGGACAGGTTCTTGGGCAGTTTGGTATGGGATTTGGCATTGCACCCGGTGAATTTGGTGTTCCAATTTTAGCTGGTCAAGGACTTTTCTATATTTTCTGGTACATAATCGTCAGCATAACTGCAAATATGCTTTTTCAGCGAATCTTGAAAACAAGTATGACCTAGGACAAGCTCTTTGAGTATCTTATGGTGTGAGGTACTGCTATGACATTAACGGTTGCAATCAGTGGTAAACATGGTGCAGGGAAATCCACTATCGCTAAAGCAATAGCTGAGAAATTCAAATTACGTTATGTATGTGCAGGTATGATTTTTCGACAGATTGCAGAGGACAGAGGAATATCACTAAGTGAGTTAAGCAACATTGCAGAACAAAATTCTACAATAGACCATGAAATTGACGAACGGACCGTTAAGGAAGCCGCAAAAGGGAATGTTGTAATTGATGCCTACATAGCTGGATGGGTGGCTCGGGAATATGCTGATTTGAAAATATATCTCCGTGCTCCACTGGAGGTAAGGGTGCGCCGAATGGCTCAACGTGATGATCGAAGGTTTGAAGAGGTACTGGAAGAAACCCGAATCCGTGAGGAAAGTCAGAAACGCCGCTTCCAAGATTTTTATGGCATCGACGTCACAGATCTCCAACTATTCGACTTGGTTGTTAATACTGAAACGTGGACTGAAGCGGCTACGATAACTATTTGTATTGAAGCAGTTAAGGCGTACAATAAGTCCTCCGCGACGACAAAGGGATGAGACTGCTGTGGCGACACGGCTGTTGACCGTTCAACGGAGGAGGTTGAAAAGAAATGGGTATCATTGAAATCGGAAGAATCTGTATCAAGAATAATGGTCGAGAAATGGGAAAAAGATGCGTAGTTGTTGAACGTGTAGACAAGAACTTTGTAGTGATTACAGGTCCTAAGGAACTAACAGGTGTGCGCCGTAGACGCGCTAATGTGGACCATCTTACACCTACAAAACACAAATTAGATATCAAATCTGGCGAAGATGACAAGGCAGTAAGCCAAGCTCTTACCAAGGCCAAACTTGAAGCCTTCATGAAAAAAGAGGAAGAAGCCTGAAATTCGTCTGACAGCCATAGAGGTCCTCAGATTTGACAAAACAATTCCTACCTTCAGATAAAGAACGGCAGCTAGTAACACGCGCTGAGGACACCACAAATCCATCATATGGTCGAATTCCCCAAGATCGAACCATTCCTGAACTGTTGCAGAATGGTATCATCAATCTGGATAGCGCGAAATTAAGGGGCTAGTTGCCCTTTACGCGCCTAGAAAAGCCTTCTGGGCCGACCAGTCACGAAGTGGTGTCCTGGGTCAAGCGAATACTTGGTCTAGACCGGGCTGGACATTCTGGTACTCTTGATCCCCAAGTTACCGGAGTTCTTCCAGTGATGCTAGATAACAGTACCAAGATTGCCAACTTTTTACTGAAGGCGGGAAAGGAATATGTTTGTGTCATGCGCCTTCACCAAGAAATATCAGAAGATAAGATTCGTGAAGCATGTTCAGAATTTATTGGAAAGATCTATCAAAAACCGCCACTAAGATCTTCTGTCAAGCGCAGATTGCGCATCCGTAGTATCTACTACCTTAATATCTTGGAAATTGATGGTCAGAATGTGTTATTTCGGGTTGGATGCCAAGCAGGCACTTACATAAGAAAATTAGTTTTCGACATTGGGGAGGTATTAGGTTGCGGAGCTCATATGGCAGAACTTAGACGCACTCGTTCTGGGCCATTTAGTGAAAATGATACATTGGTTTCTCTTCATGATGTAAAGGACGCACATCACTTTTGGAAGGAAGATGGTGATGAACGATTACTCCGTCAATATATTCATCCTCTTGAACGTGGTGTGCAACATCTGCCAAAAATAATCATTCGTGATACGGCAGTTGATGCTTTATGTCATGGAGCGAACTTGGCTGTAGCTGGTGTACTGAAATTACATTCTGACATCAATAAGGGTGATACTGTAGCAATTATGACAATAAAAGGAGAATTGGTTGCAGTTGGTAAGGCGCAATACTCCTGCGAACAGATTCTCGATGCAAAATCTGGTATAGTGGCTATTATCAATAGAGTAGTCCTTGCTGCTGGAACATATCCGTCAACATGGAAAAAGAATCATGAACGCACTTAGTTCGTTTATCACACTCATTAAAAGAAATATGGCGCCGCGGAGGGGATTTGAACCCCTGAGACCCAAAGGGTCACAGGCTCTAAGGATGAATAGTGTATGATTCTCCAAGCCTGCGCCGTTTCGTGCACTTTTACCTTTTAATTGGAATAATAGTGTGAACCACTTGGCTACCGCGGCTTCGTATTCATTTCCCTTATTCCCTATCCTAAAAAGATTTGCTAAAAAATCATAGATATATCGCTCATTTTTCTCTCGATGGACTTTTTTCTTTTAGTGATTTGGTCCTATTTCAACAACAAACTTATAAGCCGCTCATATCTTCCGATTCCGATAACTTTAGACCTAATTACTTGAGGTGCTTTATTGTCGTCCTCATTCAGACATATAATCCGTATTGCTCGTACAGACCTTGATGGCACGCTTAAGCTAGAGCGTGCACTTAGTGCAATCAAGGGTGTCGGCTATAGATTAGCTAGGATTATCATTCAAGCAGCAGGACTTAACCCTGATCAACGTGCCGGTTTCATTACAGATGAGGATTTAGCAAAAATAGAAGAAGTCCTAAGAAATCCCAATAAATATGGAATCCCGGCTTGGATGTTGAACCGACAAAAGGATATGGAAACAGGTGAGAACAAGCATCTGTTTGGAGCAGATTTGGATATTCAAATGAAAATGGATATTGATCATCTTATGAAGACCAAGAATTGGCGGGGTATCCGTCACGGTCTTGGTTTGAAAGTGCGGGGACAAAGAACACGCTGCAGTGGACGGAAGGGACGAACAGTCGGTGTAAGTCGGAAACAACGTGTTTGAGGGATGAATGTTTTATGGGTGGTATACGCAAACCTAGGAAGAAATATGCAGCGCCTGGTCATCCTTGGCAGAAGACACGTCTTGCCGAGGAACTTGTTCTCATTGGAGAATATGGTTTGAGCAACAAGCGCGAACTCTGGCGTCATCGCACTGTGCTTGCCAGATTCCGAGGAAGTGCCAGGGATCTTCTTGCACTTCCAGTTGAAGACCGTGGTGTTCGTGAATCTCATCTTCTGGGGCGTCTGAATCGTCTGTCCCTATTGAAGCCTGATTCTGGTTTAGATGATGTGCTTGCTCTCTCGATGCGTGATATTTTGGAACGTAGGCTACAGACCCAAGTATTGCGTCAGGGACTGGCAAAAACCTTCTATCATGCACGACAGCTTATTGTGCATGGGCACATCGCTTTGGAAGGAGGACGTGTGACATCACCAGGAATGCTTCTATATCGTGGTCAAGAAGGCAATCTCAGCTACGCACCAAACAGCCCTTACCGTGAAAGGGGCCATCCAGAGTTGCCCAAAGGCAAGGCTGCAGCTGCACCTGCAAAGGCAACCGAAGCGGCTCCTGCTCCTGAGAGTGTTCCGGTAAAGATTGCAAAAGTACGCGACATAAAGGAAGTACCATTAGAGGAAATAGAAACGGATGAAGACGAGGAAGCATTTGAAGAAGAGGAGACTGTTGAAGACAAAGAACCACCAAGGGCTGATGAAAAAGGAGGAGCAGATAAATGAAACAATTTCATTTCCTCAGCCCAATTGAAACCAAATTACAATTATTAGGAAAAGATGGTGAGGGTCATGTCAAAGGAATCTGAAGAAGACATTACACCAACAGAAAAGACAGAAGAAACCTCAAAGGCAGATTCAGAAGAAAAGGAAGTAATTCCACAAGAGGCTGATGAATTACCTACTCCTGAAGAAACAACGGGTAAATCTGAACCTACTGAAGAAGAAAAGCCAAAGCGAAGAACCCGTGGTAGAACTACACGTGATTCACGGTCCTCAGGTCGAAGACCACGCACTCCAACACCTGTTGAAAGCAAAGAGAAATGGGGTGTAGCTCACATTTACAGTTCCTATAACGACACAATTGTTCACATCACCGATATCACCGGTGCCGAGACTATTGCACGAACCTCCGGTGGTATGATTGTTCGTGCGGATCGGGACGAAAGTTCACCTTATGCAGCAATGCAAGCTGCATTCCGTGCAGCCAGAGCTGCAATGGATCGTGAAATTACTCGGGTTAATATAAAAGTCCGAGCTCCTGGCGGTCATGGTCCTAAAACTCCAGGCCCCGGTGCTCAAGCTGCAATTCGCGCTCTAGCCCGCGCTGGCCTTCGAATTGGTCGCATAGAAGAAGTGACACCTATGCCACATGATGGTACCCGCCGCCCCGGTGGACGCCGCGGTCGTAGAGTATAAAAGATGTAAAAAATGGCTTTGCGAGGAGGAGAATCAATTTGAAAGTAACTTTGTTGGAACAAACTGAAAGCACACTACGTTTTCGTATTGAAGGCGTGCCCACTGGTCTGATGAATGCCATTCGAAGAGTTCTCCTCGCTGAAACACCTGTCATGGCTATTGACGAGGTTGTTGTTCTAGAAAACCAATCCCCTCTGTTTGACGAAATTATCGCCCACCGTCTCAGTCTTGTACCCTTACGAACTAATTTAGAAACATATGTCTTACCAAGTGAATGCAAATGTCAAGGTGTGGGCTGCAATTTATGTCAAGCTAGCTTTACAATGGAGGTAGAAGCACCAGAAGACGACTACATCGCTACAACCGCTGATTTGAAACCTCAGGATCCAGACATTGTTCCTGTTAGCACTAAAATCCCAATTGCTAAATTAGCGAAGGGCCAGCGTATTGTGGTCGAAGCCTATGCTCGTCTGGGAATTGGACAGAATCACGCAAAATGGCAACCTGTTTCTACTGTAGCCTACAGGATGATACCCCACGTTGTTGTGGATAATGAGAAATGTGATGGCTGCGAAGAATGTGTAAAGGTTTGCTTCAAGCATGTCTTCGAAATGAAAAATGAAAAAGCAGTCGTCGTAAAAGAGCTGGATTGCACTCTCTGCAAACTATGTGTTGAGAAATGTGATTTGAGCGCAATAACGGTCACACATGATGAAGACAAATTCATTTTTTCACTCGAATCTACAGGTTCATTATCACCTGTTGCCACACTCGAAACTGGACTTAATAATTTCCAAAAGAAGTTAGAAGCTCTTATAAAAGAACTCTCAGGACGTGGTCCAAAAGTTTCAGTCAAAGCGAAACCTAAGACGAAAGCTAAGGCGAGTGAGAAACCCAAGGCTAAAGCAAAGCCAAAAGCTCCCTCGAAAACGAAGAAATCCAAGAGTAAGGAGAAGTGAAATTCTTGACAATGACAACTACAGATGAAAATCGTCAGCGCCTCCTCATCGCCCTTAAAAGGCAATCACGGAATCCTGGTGGGCGTATCTGGCGAATTCTCTACGAACGTTTCCAGGCCCCTCGACGCAGCCGTGTTAGCGTCAATGTTGCAGAATTGCAGCGACACTTCACAAAGGGTCACGTTATGGTGGTTCCCGGCAAAGTACTGGGGGATGGAAATATTACTGATAAACTTGAAGTCGCCGCCCTTATCTTCTCAGGAAAAGCTCGGGCGAAGATTGAAGCTGCTGGTGGAAAATGTCTGTCCATCGAGGAACTGATGAATGTAAACCCAAGCGGCAAGAACATAATGTTAATCGCATAAGGAGGAAACTGCATGACAAGTAAGCAAGATACTGCTACAAAGCCGGATGAATTTCCTGTAGAAGAATCACTTGTAGTTGATGCAAGCAACATTGTGGCTGGACGCATCGCTAGTATTGTAGCAAAACAACTTCTTCTAGGAAAACATGTTATTGTCATTAACGCTGAAAAAGCCGTTCTCTCCGGAAATCGTGCTTCACTCATTAACGAATATAAGGAATATTTGGGAATCCGTACACGAACAGCTCCTTGGAAAGGTCCATTTCACCGGCGACAACCACATAACATTCTCCGTCGCATCATTCGCGGAATGGTTCCTTGGGATAAAGCACGGGGCCGCGCTGCTATGCGAAGACTCCGTGTCTATACAGGAACACCCCAGGATATAGAAATCACTCGACGACTAGATCTACATGACTTCGAACGGATAGGTCGTCGAACCATCTATCTTGGAGAAATTGCCAAAGAACTAGGTTGGAAGGGAATGTAAGATGAAAATTGTAGTAAGATCTGGAAAAAGAAAGACTGCTATCGCACGTTCCACCGTCAGTGAGGGCACAGGGCGAGTCTACATTAACAAAACTCCACTTGAGTGCCTCCAACCAGTCATTGTACGTCACATTATCGAAGAACCCCTCCTCATTGCAACAGATAAAATCACACAAAAAGTTGATATCCACGTAAACGTACGCGGCGGAGGCGTAATAGGTCAAGCCCAAGCCACCAGAATCGCAATCGCTCGAAGCTTGGTCGAATTCACAAAAAGTGCTGACCTCCGTGGTCGCTTCGTTGAATATGACCGAACCCTAATTGCTGGCGATTCCAGACGCAAAGAAACCAAAAAGTTTGGTGGTCCTGGCGCCAGAGCTAGAAAACAAAAAAGCTATCGATAGAAAAAGGAGAAAAAATTTACATGATTATTCCTGTACGTTGCTTCACTTGCGGCCGACTAATCGCAGATAAATGGGAAGAATATAGTCGGCGAATCCGGCAAGGAGAAGACCCAGAAACAGTCCTCAATGATATGGGTCTTAAACGCTACTGCTGCCGCAGGATGCTTCTCAGCCATGTAGACATCATAGATGACATCTTACAATTCTCGGAGCAAACAAAACCATGACCGAAGACCTCCTAATAGCCCTTGATCAATACCTTGCTGCTGGTATACACATCGGCACTCAAGTCAAAACTGTCACCATGGAACCCTACATCTACAGGGTTAGACAAGACGGGCTCTACGTACTCGACATACGTAGATTTGACGAACGCATTCGCACTGCCGCCAAATTTATTGCGCGTCACGAGCCTCCTCAAAAAATCGCTGTTGTTGGTGCACGTCAATATGCCCAGAAACCCATCCAAACCTATTGCACAGTAACAAAGGCTACACCCCTTTCTGGACGATTCATTCCTGGGACCTTTACAAATCCGAGTCTTAGCCAATATACAGAGCCAAATCTCATCCTCATCACCGACCCACGAGCAGACCACCAGGCAGTAAGGGAAGGTGCAAAAATCCGGGTTCCGATTGTTGCCTTCACAGACACAGACAACTCCCTAGCAAACATCGACCTAGCCATCCCATCAAATAATAAGGGAAGGTCAGCATTAGCACTGTCGTTTTGGTTGCTGGCTAGGCAGGTTTTACGGGAGCGGGGTGAGTTGGCTGTGGATGCAGAGTTTCCTTTCACCGTTGAAGATTTTTCAGCAGTTTTACGCAAAACAGAGCAATGAATTGTATTAAAGGTTGAATTGCATTTATAACATACCAAGGGTTCACGTAATTTCTTTGTGGTTATCCTCTTTTGAGTTTTGAATTCAACTTATTGATGATTCCATTCTAATGGAATCCAAATTGCTCAAATCCTTAGTTTTTTAGGTTACAAATGTGATTATACCGAAAATGTCTGTCTACATGCAGTAAGGTGAAGTATCTCAATAAGAGACGCATGTAGATCGGAGGGAAGCCGGATATGGATTTTGAGTTTAAAGCGTTCGCATTGACTTTGTGTGGCTATTCATTGGCGATACTCTCCTATTTCCTTCCATGGCATTATTTTATTATCAGTCGATGGTGGGGTGAGACGATAGTCAGCCAACTTTGGTTTTTGGAACAG